>JALWTK010000122.1 GCA_027082875.1 Sulfurimonas sp.
GCTCTTGCTATTGAGTACTCACGTCCACCACTACCTAAAATCAAAATCTTCATATAATTGCTCCATAAAATAAAAAAAGTATTTATTTAAAAGACAGATATCTCATAAATAAATACTTCTGTGAATAGATAGCCCAAATGGCCGCCTCGTAAGTGGTTCGGTTCTAAAAACCGAATTTGGGAGAAGAGAGAGCTTTCTATGGCGACAATATCTCGGCAGAGTTAACATACCTCAAACGATACCACTGCACTCAAAAGCTCTACATGTCCTCTAATTGAATATGTAGAACCCTCATTGGTACGATTAATCGAACCACTCAGACTATCTACATAATTATACAAAAATCTAACTTGATTTAGTTTGAGAGTTATGCTTTAGAGAGAGAAATAGTATCAAGAAGTTTTGTTATTTTAGAGACTTCCCTCTCTAAAGCTTCACTTTTCACACTTTCTACTAAAGTTTCATTAAGATAAAGTGCAAGAGTCTCACTTAAAGCTTTCAAAAGTAAGATCTCTTGAAGCATCTCTCTTTCTCTATTTTGTGCTGAATACTCTTGGATCTTCTCTATAGAAATCTTTGAGTCTTTTATAAGTCTTTTCACCTCCAAGGAGAGGGATTTTTCAGAACTTACTGCTTCTTGCAAATTTTCTCTTGTTTCGCCTAAAAGATCAACTGCATCTATACTCTCTTCAAAATCAATAGCATCTAAATCTAAGTCTAAGTCTAAATCATCAAACTCATCTTCAAGCATAACTTCTTTTTCTACTTCCAGAGAGGTATCTTCACTTTCTAGTTTTATTTCTCTGTTCTTATTCATCTTTATGATAAAAAAGAGTACTGTCCCTATAAAAAGAGCAGAAATAAAATAAAATAGTAATTGATATTGGCTCCCAATATACTCTTTTTTCACGACAACTTTCGTCACCGTTTTAATCTTCTGCACCTCTTTTATCTTCACTACAGGAGGATTTGCTGTTCCTACTTCTGAAGAAGTCTCTTTTCTATGTTTCTTTTCATAAGAAGGTAGTTTAAAAGGAAGATTTGTATCCGTTTTTTTGTACTTACTCACATAAGCATCTGGATAAAGGACTCGTATCTTATCTAGAGTACCTTGAAGAAGCAGTTTATTTCTAAAGGGTTCAACTAGAAGAACATAGTATCTTCCTATGTTTCTAACTCTATATACTATACTTTCCCTACAAAATTGAAAATCTAAAGAGAGTTTCTCTAAGCTAGGAATAGCCTTCTCGGCTCTCTCATGAGTATAAAAACTCGCAACTCTAATACTTCGTACATACTCATCAGCCACAAGAGAGGAGGCATACAGCAGTACAAATATCAAAATGAGTTTTTTCATTCTATCTCCTCAAAACAGCTCTGTATAGTTTTTTCTTTTGCTATCTTATACTTTATTTGCTTTGGCAGTGCTTTTGCCGTTGTTTTTCCTATTACAATGACTTCTTTATCTTCCTCAATTTGATGTGTTTTTAAAAAACATTTTACACTTGAGGGAGAAGTAAAAATCAAGACTGTATTTTTTTGCACTTGTACATCCTGTATAACTTCTGAACACTCACTCTTATAGACTACACTTTCTTCTATATTATACTTCTCTTCTTGTAGCTCTGATGCGAAATTAGAGGCTATTGACTCTGCACGAAGATAGAGCCATTTTATCTCTTTTGGATATTTTTTTATGATAGCTTTCATGTCATCACCATAGCCAGAGCCTAGTTCTAAAACTTTACCCCCAAGTCGCTCATAAGATTTTGCTGTTTGAGTAGATATACAGAGTGCTTTTTTTTCTATGTACTCCTCTTTTTCATACTGTTCTAAAGCTTTTGATGCTTGCTTTGATGTCAAGATAAGATAGTCATAATTTGAGAAGATAATTTTTGGCTGGAAAAAACCAATATCTAAGGAGTTGATATGTATCGCATCAGGATGCGAAGAGATCGAAAAAAGATAAATCGGTTTTGGCATGAGAAAAGCTTTCGCTTATTCCCACTCAATAGTTGCTGGTGGCTTAGAACTTATGTCATAAACAACACGATTAATACCATCAACTTCATTGATAATTCTTCTTGAAATTCTCTCAAGAAGATCATGTGGTAGGTGTGCAAATGTTGCAGTCATACCATCAACAGCCTCTACAACACGAACACATACAGTGTTATCATAAGTGCGGTTATCGCCCATAACACCTACAGACTTTACATTAAGAAGTACAGCAAAAGCTTGCCAAGTTTTTGCATAGTAACCACTCGCTTTAAGCTCATCAAGTAAAATAACATCAGCCTCACGCAGAAGTGTCAAGTCAGGAACATTCACATCACCCATGATACGAATAGCAAGTCCAGGTCCAGGGAATGGATGACGGTTAATCATATCTGCTGGAAGTCCAAGTTCAAGACCGATTTTACGAACCTCATCTTTAAAGAGTTCACGAAGTGGCTCGATAAGCTCAAAATCCATCCAATCAGGAAGACCACCAACATTATGGTGAGACTTGATAACTTCAGAAGGACCATTTACACTTATTGACTCAATAACATCAGGGTAAAGAGTACCTTGTGCAAGGAACTTAATACCATCATGTTTTTTCGCTTCTTTTTCAAACTCTTCTATAAAAGTATGACCAATGATTTTACGTTTTTGCTCAGGATCAGAGACACCCTCTAGTTTACCTAAAAAGTTATCCACTGCATCTACAGTAATGAGTGGTGTTTTAAGATTTATCTTAAATACTTCCTCTACTTGCTCACGTTCACCTTTTCGTAACAGTCCATTATCAACAAACACAGGGATAAGCTGATCACCAATCGCTTCATAAAGCATAGCTGCAACAACAGAACTATCAACACCACCACTTAAACCACAAAGTACTTTTCCATCACCAACTTTTTCACGAATAGATTCTATTTGTTGTTTTAAAAAGTGCTCCATTTTCCATTTTTCAGTTACTCCACAAATATTCTTTGCAAAGTTACGAAGCATGAGGTAGCCCTCTTCAGAGTGTTGCACTTCTGGGTGAAACTGCATTGCATAGACACGTTTTTCTTCATTTGCGATGGCAGCATAAGGAGAGTTAGCAGAAGTAGCGATAGGTGCAAAACCTTCAGGAAGTACATCTACCTTATCAGAGTGAGACATCCATACAATACGATCATCATCACAATCTGCTAAAAGTGGAGAATCAGTCTCTAGTTTTAACTCAGCTTTACCATACTCATGGTGATCAGAACGAATAACACTACCACCAAAATCTACAGCAATTCTCTGCATACCATAACAGATACCAAGAACAGGAATACCCATAGAATATACACCTTGATCTACTTCATAAGCATCTTCATTGTAGACAGAAGAAGGACCTCCGGAGAGGATAACACCCTTAGGATTTTTTGCTCTTATCTCTTCTACAGAAGTGTGATAAGGAAGAATCTCACAATAAATCTTGTCTTCACGAAGACGACGAGCGATAAGTTGTGTATATTGAGAACCGAAATCTAAAACGATTATGCTAACATTTGTCATATAAATGCCTTTAAAAAATAGGATAATTAATTACGAAAGGATACAACAATAAAGATTAATATTTGGTTTATAGAAAAGGAAAAGAAGAATATCTCTTCGTAAAAAGATATTCTTAAAAGAGTGAAGTGTTTAGTAAAGACCTAAAATCTCAAACTGAAGATACCAGATAGCTACAGAAACCATGTAACCAACTAAGATAGTCCATGCATGTTTCATATGCGAACCAAATGTATAGATACCATGAAGTTTACCCATAACACCAACACCAGCAGCAGATCCAAAAGAGATAAGAGATCCACCCACACCAGCTGTCATAGTAACAAGCATCCACTGTGAGATATCCATAGTTGGTGATGATTTAAGTATCGCTGACATAACAGGAACATTATCAACCACAGCAGAGAGAAAACCTACACCAACATTTGCGGCAGTTGGTCCTACTAAGTCATACATATGGTGAATATATTCTAAGAAACCTAAGTAGTGCAGTGCACCAACAGCCGAGAGAATACCAAAGAAGAAAAGAAGAGTATCATTTTCTACCTTTTGCATATTCACATAGATATTAAATCCTTGTTGACCACTTTTCTCAAGGTGAATAGCATATAATTTAAGAACAGCCATACCAAACATCATACCCCACATCGCTGGGAAATGAAAGAACTGGTGCCCTAAAACAGCCATAATAATTGTTGCGACACCTAAATAAGCCACACCCATACCACCATCTAAAACTTTTGGTTTTTTCTCGCTTGTTGCATCAAATGGAGGCTGTCCACTTGGTACAGACATAGAGAGTAAAAATGCCGTTACACCCCAACCAAGAACAGAAGCTGGGAAGAGGTAAAGAAAGTCAACAAAAGCACCCTTGTTTGCCGTCCAAGCCATTAATGTTGTAATATCACCAAATGGAGACCAAGCACCACCTGCATTTGCCGCGACTACGATATTAATCGCTCCTGGAACTAAAAATGCAAAGTTTTTCTTATCAATAGTAAAAAGAACAGTTGAAAGAATAAGTGCTGTTGTAAGGTTATCTGCCACGGGAGAGATAAAGAATGCTAAAAGACCTGTGAGCCAAAAAAGCTTCTTATATGTGTAGCCTTTTGAGACAAGTTTGAACTTCATAAGATCAAAGACACCACGTTCTATAAGTGTTTCTATATAAGTCATAGCTACTAGTAAGAAGAAGAAAATCTCTGCAATCTCAAGAATAAGATGTTCAAGCTCTTCATGTAGTCCATCAGGGTTTAGTCCATTTATAGCATAAAAAATACCAATAAGCATAAACATGAAAGTACCTGCAAAAAGTGCTGGTTTTGCCTTGTTTACTTCATACTTATCTTCAGTAGCGATAAAGTAGTATGCTAATATAAATACAGCTAAACTTAACCAACCCACCCAACTTGTAGCAAGGTTTACCGCCTGCCCTTCTATTAATACATGACCGGCTTGTAAGGCCTCGCCAACTGCTGAACTATGTTCCATTTATTTCTCCTCTTGCATCGTATGTACACCTATTGATTTGTCTCTTAAAAGTGCCCCGGAGACTATCGCTCTGGCTGTTAACAAACGAAATTTCAGTAGTGTACCAATATTTTCTTTTAAAAGAGCATTAATTGACTCTAAAGCATCATTTAATCCGCGTTTTGTTCGAATAATTGAGACATTTTCCCACATTATTCGTCTAAGTTGATTCTTTTTTGCCTTATCATCCTTCAAGCTCATAATATTTTGTGATACATCAAATTCTAAAAATGCCTTCTTTTCATCATTTTTTAGAATATCTTCTACTGCTCTTGATGCAAAAACTAAGCCTTCAAGTAGAGAGTTTGAAGCAAGACGGTTTGCACCATGAACACGAGTTGAAGCGACTTCACCTATAGCATACAGATTTTTTACACTTGGCACTCTCGCGTTTAAATCACTGCGTATACCACCGATGGCATAGTGAAATGCTGGTGAAATAGGCACTTTTTGCATAGGAACATTAAAGCCTAAACCTCTCAATGTAGTACAAATATTTGGAAAACGTTTTTCAAAATACTCTGGTTCAAAATTTTCAAGACAGAGATAGACATTCATCCCTGTTTTTTTCTTGTGTAAATAAATAGATTTACTAACGATGTCACGCGAGGCAAGCTCTCCGCGTTTATCATAGTCAAAGAGAAATCTTTTGCCATTTTCATCTTCAATAGTTGCACCCTCACCTCTGAGTGCTTCTGTTAAGAGCATCTTTTGAGCATTATTACTATCTACAAAAACTGTTGGGTGAAACTGTAGCATCTCCATTCTATCGAGTTCTATACCTTTCATCACACAGAGCCCTTGAATATCAGCACTAATACAAGGTGCATTTGTATGATACTCATAGAGCGATCCAACACCACCACTCGCAATAATGACTTCCTTCGCATAGATATTTCTGCTTGTTCTATGGTCAAGTACAGTGACACCATAACACTCCCCATCACTTATTAGAAGGTCAACCACTCTCGCATTTGTGAGCATTGCATGAGGGTTTTGTTCTAGTAAAAAGTGGTGCAGATAACGCCCTGTAGCATCCCCACCAGCATGTAAAATTCTTTCACAAGAGTGTGCAGCTTCTTTTGTATAAAGAAGTTCACCATTTGCATCACTATCAAACTCAAAACCTTTGTTTACAAGGTCATCTATAGCTTCACGTGAATACTCAGAAAGGATAGAAACTGCTTTTTCATCACAAAGCCCAGCTCCTGCATTGAGTGTATCTTGTATATGGGGTTCTATATCATCCTTATCTCGAGCTAAGGCTACACCGCCTTGTGCATAAAAAGTGTTACACTTAAAAGTCTCGCGCTTATTAATGATAAGTACATTTTTACTCTTTGGTAACTTCATTGCAGCATACAAACCTGCTACCCCGGCTCCAATTATAATGACATCATATCTAAACATCATTTGCATGTCTCATTATTATCTTCTACTGGAAACTTTTTCTTTTCTAATATAAACTTCACATTTTTATCCTCTTTAGGAGCACTCTTCTCATAATATGGAGAAGCTTTATACCCACACCCACTTAAACTAAAGAGAAAGCTTGCTATAATAAGTGTATGAAAAATGTGCAAGATATTATTACTACTCTTCAATATAAACCTCAATTTAAAAAATTATTACACAACAGATGTATTGACAAACTGCTTTCAACTATTTTACCAGCAATAAGACGAAGTGTAAAGCATGGATATATTCATAACAACAAACTTTTCATTACGATAACCGCTGGACTCAATAAATATGATAAAGATAATATTATAAATACGATTAAAATGGTTTTAAACTCTCCTATGATTTTACAATCTGAGCGTTTTGTAGAGTGCAGTGATATAGAAATAGAGGATGTAATAGTCTATATTGACCATAAACCAAAACTTCCGCTCAATTTACATACTACACAAACACATAATCTCAAATACTTTGAACGGGCTTCTGGCAACATAGGTATAGAAATTAAGGATGAGAAGCTAAAAGAACTTATGCAGAGTATTCAAGATATTATCAAAAAAGAGAAGCAAGAAGAATATGACACTTAAAGAGACTATCAAGCAACTCCCTTCTTCTGCTGGTGTTTATCAGTACTTTGATAAAGATGGACATCTGCTCTACATTGGAAAAGCAAAAAATCTTAGTAACCGTGTAAAAAGTTACTGGCAATTTACCCCTACTCTAGGTCCAAGTACAAAGCTCTCTGTTCGCATTACTAAGATGATAGAGCAGACTCATTCACTTAACTATATAGTAGTAAACAGTGAGCATGATGCCCTTATACTAGAGAACTCACTTATTAAGCAACTCAACCCAAAGTACAATATTTTACTTCGTGATGATAAAACCTATCCTTACATATATGTAGATATAGCTGAAAAATATCCGCGTTTCAATATTACTCGCAAGGTTTTAAAGAGTAAAACTATTACATACTATGGTCCTTACTCTGTAGGAGCAAGAGATATTTTAAACTCAGTATATGAGCTCTGCAAACTTGTACAGAAAAAGTCTTGCTTGAAGTCGCATAAACTCTGTCTCTATCATCAGATAAACAAATGTTTAGGTCCTTGTGAGCTACCAATAACACAAGAGCTATATCAAAAAGAATTAGACCTTGCCACATCACTTATAAAAAACAAAAGACTTCTGCTTAAAGAGCTTGAGTCAAAGATGGCATTTTATGCCGAGGAGATGCGTTTTGAAGAGGCAGCAGAACTTCGTGACCGTATAGAGAGGATAGGTCGCTCAGAGATAAAGAGCGAGATAGACTTTGCTACAAATGAAAACTATGATATTTTTGTGGTCAAAAACTCTGCTACTCGTGCAGTTATCGTTCGTATCTTTATGAGAAATGGAAAAATCATCTCCTCTTCTCATGACTACATTAACATTAAAGAGGAAGATTTTTTTGAGGATGAGCTCTACTTACGAGCTCTCCTTGACTACTATAAGGAAGAAAAACCTCCTATTGTCGCTCCCATTTTAATAGCAAAAACTATAGAAGCCCAAGAGAGCATAGAGACTCACCTCTCAAAAGTGTTTGAAAAAAAAGTAAATATCTCCACACCACAGAGAGGTAAACGCAAAGACCTTATAGACCTAGCTCTTTTAAATGCCCAAGAACTCCTTAAAAAAGACAAAAAAACTGATCACAGAATCATACCACAACAGATACAAGAGCTCTGCAAGCTAGAGAAACTTCCCTCTCGAGTAGAGTGTTTTGATAACTCTCACATTTCTGGAGTTGCTACAGTTGGAGCAATGATAGTCTATGAAGATGGAAAGTTTGATAAAAAATCCTATCGCACATATCACCTTGAGGCAAAAGATGAGTATGGACAGATGAGAGAGACTCTCACAAGAAGAATCAATAGTTTTGAAAAAAACCCACCACCTGATCTTTGGGTTCTTGATGGAGGGGCAACTCTACTCAAACTCGCACTTGAGATACTGAACTCAAATGCTATCAACCTAGAAGTCATTGCTATTTCTAAAGAGAAAATAGATGCTAAAACACATCGTGCAAAAGGTAAAGCAAATGATATCATTTACACAAAAGATGAAGTGTTCCGCCTGAAAAATAGTGATAAACGCCTCCAATGGACACAAAATTTACGTGATGAAGCACATAGATCGGCAATAACTTTTCATAAAAAAACGAAACTAAAACTAGATCAAGAGAGTAAACTCCTAGCTCTCAAAGGTATTTCACAAGTAAAGATAACAAAACTTCTCCAGCACTTTGGAACCTTTGAAGAGATTAAAAGAGTTTCCATTGAGGAAATAGGTACTGTTTTAAGTAAAAAAGATGCAAATATTATAAAAATGTTTTATAAATAAGTTTTATTTATCTTTGTTTATGATATATTTGTGGCGATTCTAGTTTTAAGGTTTTGTAATGGATAAAATAACACCAATTGATGAAGAGTATCTTTTTGAAGGTGATGTAATCATCTCTCAAACTGATCTAAAAAGTACAATTACTTATGCCAATCGTGCATTTTGTACTATTTCAGGTTACTCAAAAGAGGAACTTATAGGTCAACCGCATAATATCATAAGACATCCAGATATGCCCAAAGGTGTATTTGCAAAGATGTGGGAAACTATTTCCGGAGGACAAGCATGGAATGGTCTTGTAAAAAATCTTCGAAAAGATGGCAAATTTTACTGGGTAGATACAGAGATACTACCTATTAGAGATGATAATGATGAGATCACTGGTTTTATTGCAGCACGTAAAGAAGCGTCACGCAAGAATATTAACGAAACTGCACAAACATATAAAAAAATGTTACAAATGCAAGAGTAAAGGGGTTTACACAGATGCTAATTTATAATTATAAAAAAGAATTTTTAGGTATTGATGAAAAAGATTTACGAGCCTTAGGCTTTCAAAATCTTCAAGGCTTACAAAAAGAGGTCAATGACTTTGCAGATCTGTTTGTAAAAACTCCAGGGCATATTCATAACTTTAAACATGTTCACTGGATAGACTTTATTACATGTGCCGAATCAAACGAAGAATCAAAAGTTATTATTAATGTAAATAATAAAAACTATAGAGCAGTAGTACAGATACATACTATCTTTCTAGTAGACAATCCAGCTTCTAAAGCTTATGCAGTTCAGCTCAATCATTTACGTGAGCTTACTATAAAAGAGAGTGAAAGCATTTCAGGTGATATTGTTGAGAGACAAGCACCTGTCGTAGTAACACAAACACCTACTCTAATTAGTACAGCAGATGAAACTTCTAATCAAGAAGAAAGAGCCAAAGAAGTAAGTGTTGATGCTTTTGACACAGCCATTGAAAATCCTAATATCACAATAGACCCTTATGAAGCTCCCTTAGATATTGATTTAGATGAAGAAGAAGATCTCCCAGTAGCAATAGAAGAAACTCCCCAAGAGCAAATAGTAGTTGAAAATTTCGATGAAGAGTTTAGTACTTCTAACCTTGAAGATGATCTTAGCTTTAAGGATCCTCAAGAGAGTGATATACTCAAAGATGTAAAAACACAAACTGTACAAGAAAATTTTGATAATGGCTACATATATGATCCTTCAGTTGCCTCTGATGAGCTTGGGCTTCCTCTAGATCTTATAGAAGAGTTTATCCAAGACTTTATCGAACAAGCAAAAGAGTTCAAAGAGGGTTTATATATAGCCCTAGACAATGGTGACCTTGATAACCTAAAAATTCTCTCGCACAAACTCAAAGGTGTTGCAGCAAACCTCCGTATAGAAGATGCACTTGAAGCACTTACTGTAGCAAATACATCTTCTGATATTAATATAATCAGAGAAAATCTTGATACATTTTACAATATCATTGCAAAACTAGCAGGGGAAGAGATCAGCGTAGAAAAAGAACTACTACCTGAAGTAGAACCTATTGAAGTTGATGAGGAGAGTTTAAACTTAGAATTCAAAGAGGATGATCTTTACTCAGATCCAGTAGAGGTAGATGACTCTGCCGTACCAGATAAGATAGAGATCGCGGAGCTTGCTGATGATACTTTTGAAGAAGATCAGCCCTTAGACCTTTTAGATATAGAAGATGAGTTTACATTAGCTTCCGATGTAAAACTTGAACTTGAAGATGTCACTGAAGATCCTGCACCTGCTATAGAAGTTTATGATAAAGCACAAGTAGCTAATGATATAGGTTTAGACCTAGAAAGCTTTCATGAACTCTTTGAAGATTATAAAACAGAGGCCATTGAGCTTACCCAAGCACTGAGCACAGCCATCAATGCTCAAGAATTTAATACTTGTAAAAACGAAGCCCTCAAGCTTAAAGGTATGAGTGATAATATGCGAATAAGCTCTTTTAGTGAAGCATTAGAAACTCTTATCAACTCTTCAGACACACAAGAGTTAAGAGATGCTTTAGATTCTATTAAGACTGCTCTTGCAGCACTATAAAAGGAGACTTTAGCTTATGCAAATCGGACTCAAAAATAGACTAAGACTTATCAGTCTTTTTCCAATTGTACTATTATTCGCCATTACAAGTTATTTTGTATTTAACTCTTATGATAACTATAAAGCAGCACAGCTTTTACAAGATAAACTCTCAGAGAATAGAGAGCTTAATATCCTTGTAAATAATATATCCCGTGAACGTGGTATGACAGTTATGTATCTTGGAAATTCTTCTCCGAATACGCTCCGTTCTCTAAAAAAACAGCGCTTAGTCGTTGATAAACAAGAGAAAATATATGTTGAGCATGTAAGAAACAAAGAAGTATTGCACGATCATTCAAATGGTGTACAGAACTGTCAAACATGTAGAAATGTGCAGACACTCAAAAATGCACTTCAAAAACTCAAAAAAACACGTGCACTTGTAGACTCGCATCAAACTAATTTCAAGGAAGTCTACGAAGATGTATATGGTTCACTACAGCATCAAGCTATAGAACAACTCGAAGAGATTACATCTAACCAGCTTGATCCAAAAATAAACTCTTATGCTTCGGAGTACATTGCACTTGTACGTGCTTCTGAATACACATCAGATGAGCGTGATTTTCTCTCTTTTGTTATTGCAAGATCTACATCACTTGGAGAAGAAGAGGTAAATAAGTGGATAAAACTTATTGCTCAATCAGATGCTTTAAGCTATTCAACACTAAAAGACAAACTTCTTGTATCAAAGCTAGATACTATCTTCAAAAATGAAGATACTCTAGAGTTATTTGATGATATCAACACGGAGAGAACAGGTATTATTGCTGCAGCAGAAAATGGAGAGTATGATATCACATCAGGTATCTGGTTTACTATGCTTTCAGAAAAGATAAATGCAATTTCAAAAGCAGAAGATATTATCTTAACAGCTATGGATGAGCGTGCTGTTGTCGTAAAAGCAGATGCACTCGAAGTTCTTACTATTACTCTTACAACTTGGCTCGTTTCTGTCATCTTAGCTGTTCTTGGTTTTTTACTCTCCAACGAAATTGCTAGAAACATTAAAAATCTCGAAGAGGTACTCAAACGTGTTGCACAAGATACACATGATGGTGAAGAGCATATTGACATTAACCTTCACACTGCACAAGGTACAGCTGAAGCTTATGCACTTTTAGAGAAAATTATTGAACAAACTAGACAAGATAAAGAGTCTGCACAAGAGGCTAGCGAAGCGAAATCTATGTTCCTTGCGAATATGTCACATGAAATTCGTACACCGCTTAATGGTATTGTTGGATTTACTGAACTTCTTAAAGATACTGGGCTTCAAGAGGAGCAGACTGAGTTTGTAGAGATTATTGAAAAATCGTCTGAAAATCTTCTTGAGATTATTAACAATATTCTTGATCTCTCTAAGATCGAGTCAAATAAACTTGAGATTGAAGATATTGCATTTAACCCTGCAGAGGAGTTTGAGTCTGCTGTTGATGTATATGCTGTTCGTGCTAGTGAGAAACACATTGACCTTGGTTTCTTTATTGATCCAGAGCTTGAGTCTCCTATTAAAGGGGATCCTACGAAGATAAAAGAAGTTATCATAAATCTTCTTTCAAATGCTGTTAAGTTTACAAGTAGTGCAGGTGCTATCAATGTTGACATAAGAAAACTTGATTCCGGACAGGAAGGAATCACTCGTATTCGCTTTGAGGTACAAGATAGTGGTATCGGTGTTACTAGTGAGCAAAAAGCTAGAATATTTGATGCATTCTCTCAAGCAGATACATCTATTACTCGTAAGTATGGTGGTACTGGTCTTGGACTTACTATTTCTTCACGTTTTATTGAGCTTATGGGTGGTCAACTTGACCTTAACTCTGAGCCTGGTGAGGGAACTACATTTTTCTTTACTATCGACTTTGAAGAGATTGAAACACTAAATGAGTCTACAAAAGGAACATTCTTTAGTGTAAATGCATTGGTTTTAGAGTCTGCACATAAGACAAAACGCCAAGAGACATATCTCCGTGAATACCTAGACTTTTATGGTGTAAGTTATACATCATTCAAAGACTTTGATGAACTTGAGATACTCCAACGACAAGTCAACTATGACTTAGTAATAGTTGACTACGACTATGCAGATGAAGAGTCACTCAAACGCTATAGCGACTTACCTCAAGAGTTTATACTTCTTACTAAATCATACTTTATGAAGAAGATCGACTCTATGGACTTAGATATATTTAAAACTCTTTATGAGCCTTTAAATAGCTCGAAACTCCGTCTTGCTTTAGACAACTACCATAGTGATAACTTTAGTGCAAAAAAAGCGAAAAAGGTAAACCGTAAAAAGTTTAATGCTGACACATCCAAGTTCAATGCAAATGTCTTAGTAGCAGAAGATAATATAATTAACCAGAAACTTATTAAGCGTACCTTAGAGGACTTAGGACTCACTATTAGTATCGCATCTAATGGTCTTGAAGCTTTTCAAAAACGTAAAGATGGTAACTTTGACCTTATATTTATGGACATTCAGATGCCGTTCTTGGATGGTATGGAAGCAACTCAGGCTATACTTGAGTATGAAGAGGATTTTAACCAGCCTCATGTTCCTATCTTAGCTCTTACAGCCAATGCACTCAAGGGTGATAAAGAACGCTTTTTAGCAGCAGGTCTTGATGAGTATACTACAAAACCTTTGGTTCGAACAGAGATAGTTTCACTTCTCAATCACTTTCTAGCAGACTACATAATTGATGAGACTGCTGATAAAGTAGAAGCCATTGAACCAGAAGAGATTGTTACACAAAAGATTATTCAAGAGAGCCCAGTTTTAGAGACAGAGATAGCTCTTGAAGAAGAAATGCCAAAAGAAGAAAGTGACATTGAGACAACTGAGGCTGAGACATTAGAAGCAGAAGTTGAAGCAGAGATATTCTCTTATAAAAAAGATATATTACTTGCAAAAAAGAGCTCTTTTGAAACAAAATTTTTCATGAAAATTCTTGACTCTCTTGGCTATGAGTATGAGCTTGCAGACTCTACTCAAACTCTTTTAGATATGACTAAAGCAAATAGCTATAAAGTGGTACTCTTTGATAGTGGTTGCAGTAAGTTAAATATTAGTGCCTTTAACCAACATGTTAAAGAGTCAAATAAAAGTCGAGGACTTCACTCTGCACTTATTCTCATTAACGATGCACTCCTAGAAATTAATGAACCAGATAGAAAATTTGTTGATGAGATTATTCCAAATAGAGTGGATAAGTATATCTTAGATGCACTCATACAAAAACATATATAAGGAGACAACAATATGATAAAAACAGACTTAGTAGTTTTAGCGGTTGATGATGATATGATTAACCTCAAACTACTCAAATCAATGCTAATGAAAAGTGGTAATGTAAAAGAGGTCGTAGAAGCTAGAAATGGCTCTGATGCTATTGGAGAGCTAAAAGGTCGTGATGACATCGACTTAATACTCCTTGACATCATTATGCCTATTATGGGTGGGATAGATATGCTTAAAGTTGTACGGGCAGATGACAATCTACGTCAACTTCCTATTATTGTACTTACAACAGATGAAACAAAAAAAGTAGAAGCACTTGAGTGTGGAGCAAATGGTTTTTTAATGAAGCCTATAAAAAAAGATGATTTACTCAAAAAGATAGCAACAGTTATCGTTTAGATAACTGCTAAAATAGTATAGAAAATGTCTTAAACAAGTATATGCTTTAAGACCTCTTCAACACGAGTAACCCCCACTATTTCCATAGCATTTTGAACTTCCTGTGGAATATCTTCTAAATCACGTTCATAATTTTTTGCAGGGATAAGAACCTTAGTCATTCCAGCCTTGTGTGCTGCGATAAGCTTCTCTTTAAGCCCACCAATAGGAAGAACATCACCACTGAGTGAAACCTCACCAGTCATAGCAATCTCAGAGCGAATCTTCTTACTGCTAAGGATAGAAGCTATAACACTCACCATTGCTATACCAGCACTAGGACCATCTTTTTTCGTTGCACCATCTGGAACATGGACATGAAGATCGTAGCGTTTATAGACCTCACTAGAATCAGGTTTTATACCCTCCTCTTTCTCTTTAAAAGTGAGAGGGATATTTGCATCACTAATCTTAAGTTTTTTCGTATCTATAAGTGTTTTTACCACACTCATAGCTATGCGAGCAGACTCTTTCATCACATCACCAAGGCTACCAGTGAGTTGCATAGTGCCCTTGCCTTTGATACGAATAGACTCTATCTTGAGGACATCACCACCCACAGCAGTCCAAGCAAGACCATTGACCACTCCAACAACTGGAACCTTATCTGTTTTTTCTATCTCAAAAACACTTTTATCAAAAAAGCTCTTGAGGTTTTTCATATTTACTGTTATCTTAGTAGTTTCAGGATGCTGAAGAATTTCTTTGGCTACCTTACGACTCAGATCTGCAATACGGCGACGTAGATTACGAACACCAGCTTCACGAGTATAACTATGAATAAGCTCTCTCATTGCCGGCTTGGTAATACTCAGCTCACTCTTTTTTAAACCATGCTTCTTAATCTCTTGAGGAAGAAGATAACGTGATGCTATCTCAAACTTCTCTTGAGGAGTATAAGAACTTACAGAGATAAACTCCATACGATCACGAAGAGGTGCTGGAATGCGACCAACATCATTTGCTGTTGCTATAAAAATAGCATTTGAGAGATCAAGGTTAAAGTTTAGGTAGTAGTCTCTAAACTCACTGTTTTGCTCAGGATCTAGTATCTCTAAAAGTGCTGCTGTAGGATCTCCTCGTTGTGAACGCGAAACCTTATCTATCTCATCAAGAACAATTACAGGATTCATCTTTTTTGCATCTATGAGACCTTGAGTAATACGGCCTGGCATTGCCCCTACATAAGTACGTCTATGGCCTCTGAGTTCATTTACATCTTCTAAGCCACCAAGAGCTATACGAACAAGTGGGCGTTTGAGTGCTGTAGCTATTGAGTTAGCTAAAGAAGTCTTACCAACACCAGGAGGTCCACTAAAACAGAGGATAGCCCCTGCACTCTTTTTATTAGAAACCCCGCGAAGTTCCAAAAGTTCTTTAACAGCAAAATACTCTACTATGCGTTTTTTCGGCTTTTCTAAAGAGAAGTGATCTTTATCTAACTGTACTTCTACATTGTCAATATGTAGAGATTTTTTCGCCATATCACCAAAAGGAATATCTAATACCCAGTCAAGATAAGTCTGTGTCATAGAAGCGTCTGAAGAGTCAGGATGCATACGGGAGTAGCGTTCTAACTGCTTGTTTACTTCTTTATAAGCATCTTCGCTCATCTTCTCTTTTTTTGCTTCAAGTTTCTTACGGTACTCTTCTATCTCTTCATCACGAGAGTTATCAGTTCCTAGCTCTTTTTGAATCTGCTTGAGTTGTTCTTTTAAAAAGTACTCTTTATTTACCTTTTCAATATGAGTATGTACTTTTGTACGAATCTCTTTTTGAAGCTTATTTGCCTCAATCTCATCAATAAGAAAATCAATAAGGTCTAAAAATCTCTTCTCTGTATCTAACTCAACAAAAAGTTTATATGCCTGCTCTTTTTTAAGCTTCACTGTTGAACAGATAAGATCTATGATACGGTTATGATCATGGTTCTCTTCTATAGTACGAAGTAGATCAGGTGGAAAGTATGTACTTATAGCAGAGAGTGCTCGTACCTTCTCTCGGACTACCTCTAAGATAGCTTCTACCTTAGCAGTGTGCACTTCAGTCGCTTCAATAATATCCACATGTGCTATAAGAGGATCTCGGCTTACTTCACTTATGCTCTTCGCACGAGCAAGACCTTGAAAAAGCACCTTTACACGACCATCAGGCAGTGCTACTTTACGCATAATACTACCTACAACACCAGCATCATAGAGAGAATCAAAGTCGCGTTCACCCTCATGACTTGGCTTTGTTGTACAAACTATGACTAAGGAGTCCTCTTCCATGGCCTTTGTGGCTGCTGCAATATTTTTCTCATCACTTAAAAAAAGTGGGCTTATCATAAATGGATATAAAAAAAGTTCATCTTCAGCGATAAGAGGAATATCTGCTGGAAAATCTCCATAGTTACTTAATTTCATAAAATATAGTCCTTAAAATTATTCTGTTATTTTACTTGTATCATTGTCATCTACTACAGAGTTACGAGAAACGACACTCTGTGTATCTGGAATGAGGTAAGCATACCAGCTAGAAGTTCCATCACCTTCAAACCACTCTTTGTACCAAGGTGTATTAGCACGGTCTATCTCGTTCCAAACTATCCATGGCTCTGGTTTTTTCGCTCTATAATAAGTGGCAGCCTTAGGTTTATCTATACGATCATAAAGACCAGCTATCGTTTCATTAAGTGCTGCATCCGCCATATAAAGGTTCGTAGCCATTGTGTCCACAATACTATAGTACATTGAATTTGGATAGTTTGTTTTAAACTTCTCAGCTGCCACTATAGCTTCATTTACAAGGGCTTGATCTCTTCTAGGGTTTGGCAGTGCCATATACTTTGCTTTTATCTTCAAGAACTCTGCAAACTCTTTTTCATTAGCATTAGCATAGCGTTTAATATACTCATTTAAAAAATGCTCACTTAAAAGGTACTCTTCATAGTGCATATGTGCAATAGCTAAAATCATCGTAGCTTCAGGGAGGAGAGGAGAACCTATATGCTCACCTTGAAGAGAAGAGTAATAGTTATCAGCCTTGTCAATGCTTCCCTCAGAGATGGACTCAATGATCTTTGCATACCAGTACACTGCCGGTTTGTTATACTCTTCAAGATCTTTAGCACAAGAGCTCAAGAGTAGTGTCAAAGTAAGAAAAGCGAGTAAAGTTTTTATATGTAGTTTTTTCAAAAATCTTCCTATTATTATACTAGTCTGTTATTCTAGCAAAAAGAGCTATATATCTCTTTAAATGAGTAGATAATTTTTGCTTTTGACAAATTATGAAAATTCAAACAACTATAAGAGTAGAAGATGAGTTTTATAAAGAGGCGAAAATTGTTTTTAAAAAAGTTGGCTTGGGATAAATTATAATGTTGGCGATATCGTTCTCGTAAAGTTTCCTTTTACAAACTTAAAAAAGTCTAAAAGAAGACCTGTTCTGGTAGTAAAATCACAAAACGACTTTAATGACATTCTCTGCTTTCAGATAAGCTCAAATTCTGAGCAAATAAATTTATTAAAAATTAAGGATAGCGACTTAGACAATAGTATTTTAGTCCTAAAATCTTTTGTTAAATATGACAAATGTTTTACCATCAATAGCGAGATAATAGACAAAAAAATAGCTAAAATAAATTCTAAGTTATTGGCAGAACTCAAAATTTTATTTTGTGGTGAATTATTTAACTCTTGAGCATAAAGACCTTTTCAAAGTTCTTCTATCGTGTCTATTTTATTTAGTCTAGTTTTATCTTCAGAAAAGTTTCCTTTATAGGGTCAGGCCCTTTTATTGTATTTTTATTTAAAGTAAAATAAATAATATAACTATTGATAATACTTATACTACATTTTTCTAAATAAAGTCTATTTAAGCTATATATAAGCTAATGCGGTAGATAATGTAGATAAATAAGTAATAATTGCTACTGAGCCCCGTTTTTGTGTGCAGTTTTTTTATTACTTTTCAGGAGTCTATTATGAAATCTTTATTAACTATCTTATCTATTTTACTTTTTACTTCTACATTTTTATATGCTGAGGAAGGTGATTCATGTTCTCATGCAAAAGAGCTCTCATTAGATGCAAGCCTTGACACGACATTAGCTATTCATGCATCTAGTCGTATGTCAGGATATTATTATTATTACTACAAATTTACACCTACTTCAGATGGCGAAATAATAATAAATACTACAGGTATCACTAGTGATGGAGATGCCTGGCTGTATGATAGTGAAAATAAATGTGACAATGCAAATAATTACATTGCTTCAGATACAAGATATAATGATAATGTATCCATCACGTATCAAGTAACTTCTGGGACGACATATTATCTTCCAATAGTAAATAATAGGAATTGGTCTGATGATTTTCACTTAACTATCACATTATCAAGTACCAATACTCTTCCTGTAGTAGAAAATGCCGCAGATATGTGTTATGGTGCGGTTAGTGAAAACTGTAGTGGTGCTACATGCCAAACAATTACACCTATTAATACACTCTCCGCATCTGTTACAGATGCTATAGTCTACTTTGACACTTCTAGCCTTTTTTCCATACCATTTTTTGGAAGTAGCATAGATGATTGTTCTGTTGATAATGGTGCACGTGGCGATAACTGCCAAGAAGATAGTAATGGAAACTCTATAGGGCCATTTAGTATGTTTAATAGTGGTGGCTGGACTTTTACCTTAGGAGATATACTAGCAACTGACAATCGTTCTATCAGTACTTATGCAGATAGGAATTTCTTTGATTTTATAAATGACTTTTTTAGTAGGCAAGGAGCGATTCAAGCAACCTATATCAAGGATGGTACTCAGTATAGAGGTGCACTAAACCCTTGTGATTTAAATGCTCCACTTATTAGTGATGTGATAAAAACTATCCCAAATAGTACAGCAGATGGGACTAATATTGCTAAGATGACCTCCTCTCAAGGAGCCGCTGACACATATACTATAGATTCTGGAAATAGCGAAAACCTTTTTAGTATTGATGACTATGGTAACGTAACTGTTAGTGGTATACCCACTGCAGGTAACTCTACTTATGTATTAGGAATAACAGCAACAAATACACAAGGAAGTAGTAGTGCTACTCTTACGGTCAATATTATTGATAATGGCACAACTATTTACCATGAGGGAGTACGTCCTTTTGAGCTTATAAATCCGGTAGCTACACAAAATATTATAGGAAATACACAGATTGTTGGGAATACTGTTGAATGTGTAACTACAACTAGCTATGCTAGTTCAGCAGATTACTCAAACTTAACATGTGACAACACTGTTGGAAATTATAACAATAATAACTATACTGTAAAATATATTGATATAGATAGTAACAATACATTAACATATAATTCTTCTTCAGCCACTATAGAACTACCAGGTACCTTTAAAGAAATAGCATGGGTCGGTCTTTATTGGCAAGCGCATATCAACAATAACTCTTGGATTTATTACAATAGTTACAATGATAAATTAAAATCAGATGACTATCCGTCTAGAGGTATTGAAGCAACAACAGCTAATCAAGTTCTCCTCAAAATAGGTAATAACGCATATCAAACGATTGTCGCACAAACTGTTGACTACTTTAGTACTTCTTCATATGCAAGATACTCTGCATTTGCTAATATAACAAAGTTATTTACTAGTACATACAATCCAAATGAAGATATTGATATTACAGTTGCAAACATTGCAGCTACGCGTGGTCTAGAAGATGGGCTAGGAAACTATGGAGCTTGGACCATTGTGGTTGTTTACAAAGAAGATGAGCTGAATAATCTTTCAAAGCTAAGAAATAACTCTGTTTACTTAGGGTATCAGTATGTAAGCTCAAATAGTGGGGATAGAGAGATCACACTCAATGATTTTTTACTGCCTAAAAGAGGAACTATAGATTCACAAATGGCAGTATTTGCAGCTGAAGGAGAGTATAGATACTACCCAGACACCATGCAACTTGATGGTGTTAGCTTAGGAGATCCAGATACAAATAATGTATTTGATGCAAGACTAAGTGATAGTATCACTCGTTCCCCTCACCTTGTAAATAACAATGGTATAGATATTGATGTCTTTGATACTAGTGCAATTATGACTGCAAAGAGAGATAGTAATCCAGATGCTATTACTTATAGTTCAACGATTTCATTAACATCTGATGCAGATTTATACTATCCTAGTATGGTCTCTTTTACAACAGAGCTCTATAAACCTCGTGTTTGTTACTATATAGATACTATTACAGACTCTTCTGGTACAAATATCTTTGATAATGGTGCCTTTTTAACGGGAAAAAGTATTACACCTAATGAAGTCTATACCTTTAACTTTTTTATCTCAAATATGAAAAAAGATCTTACAGATACAGATATAGAACAGGCTAATAAAGTACAAGTGTACTTAAATATGACTAACTTCAACTACAGTCCAAACAGCACATACCTTAAAAATATCAATTCCCCTGAGTATGTAATAGTAACTGATCAAAATGCTACACAAGCTGCACCAGATGTTAAAGATGACTTAGGAGAGTATAGTAATAATAAAAGTACTTGGAGAGTAGGTAGCGGTGCATCAAATATTGAAGGTGGAACACTTGATGTAGCGACTAATTTTTCAGATACTGCGAATATCGCTTATATAAACTTACAAGCATCTCTCTCAACTGCAGCCGACACTTCACAAATTAACCTTCTCGACTTCATAGAGTTTAAAGCATCTTTTCAAACAGATACTATTACTATTGGAGAGGATAATGCACAGTTGATCGCACAGTGTCAAGACCTAAACTCTTCAGGAAATGTTGGTATTGCACCTTCTGGAAAATTTAATGTTGTAAATACAAACTTTAGTTATCCATCTGACCCTGCAGATCCTACAGATCCAAACTACAATACATATAATGCACTTCCAACACAGGTAAGTAATAGAAACTTTAATGTGAAAGTTTTAGCTCTTGATACAGATAATAAAACAATACTTCCAAATTATATAGGTGATGTAAATGTTTCTATCATTCAAACACCTGTCTATCCAGGTACTACAGAAGGTGATCAACTAGCATGTGACACAGCAACCCAAGTCACTACACCGCAAAATATTACATTTATTGCTTCTGATCATGGTATAAAGACAGTTACCATTTCTAATACATCAATAGCATTAAAAGATGCATCTTTTAGGATTCAATATAGTAGCGATGGATATGCTTGTTCACGTGACTTCTTTGCAATACGACCTGATAAATTTATATTATCATCTCCTACAGATATTGAACTTTTACATTCAGGAAAATCTTATAATTTTTCTCTAATAGCTGCGCAAGACTCTACAGTTACACCCACTCAAAACTATAATATAGCTAATGCACAAAATATTTTTACAACATTAGATAATTATAAAACAATTTTTGCTCCAGATAACTCTATACCATCACCTGTCTTAAATGGTACACTCTCCTTTAATGCCACAAACTTTAATATTAGTAATGGGTATGCAGGCAATGTTGTAGGAATGAGCTTTGATGATGTTGGTAAGGTAAATATTAAGTTTATAGACTCCAACTGGTCTAAAGTAGATATAGACAATGGAGATACACCTCTTGACTGTAGTCTTACAGGAGCTTATATATGTGGTGATATTAATGCTACATTTATCCCTGATCATTTTTCAATTACAGCAGCCAATCTATTTAATGCAAGTGCTAGTACTTATACTTATTTATCAAATGATTTGACTATTGCAGCCGGTATTTCAGCAACAGTAACTGCTGAAAATTTTGCAAACAATCCAGTGCAAAATTTTGATACTGCAGCATGGGAAAATCCTGTAAATATTGCTCTTACATTACCAAGTCCAGCCGATACATCACTTAATGAAAATAAGAATGATATTAACAGTAGTGCAAAAATAGGATTTGGAAATGGTCAAAAAAATATTCTTTACTCAGATACCAACAAAACAACTGATCTTATATTTAATTTTTCTAGAGATAAAACTGTCGCAGTAAATCCTTTCAAAATAGATGGAGCAGATATTACTCTTAGAGCCTCATCACTGTACACATCTTCGAGTGGGACAAAAGATACTATTTTAAGTCCTAATACAGTAACTGGGAATAGTGCAACTTTTGTCTATGGACGTTCACATGCACCAAGACAAAAATTTGTTGATGACACAATTAATGGCAATCACGATGCCTTCATTTACTATGAAGTCTATTGTAATGGCACTGTAAATGGAAACGATTGTAATAAAACATTACTTCCAAATGGTATTAATGCAACATACAGTGATGATCCTAGATGGTTTATTAATACAAATCATACAGTAGCAGAAGGAACTGCTGGTACTGTAGCAGAAAAGAACAATGCTCATGTCATTACAGTTCAAACACAACCTACTGGCTCAGCTCCAGATAAAGTGGTTGTCAATTATGATGGAACAAAAGGTTATCCATATACAAAAACAATGACTATGACTCCTTCAGCATGGCTGATTTATAATAAATATAATGCTAGTGCAAATAAAAATGATTTTGTACTTGAGTTTTACAAAGATGGTGGTGGCTATGTTGGTTCTGGTAAAAGTGAAAATAGTGTAAAGGTAAAAAAATCTTCTACATTTAGCCCAAATGAGAATAAATCATGGTGGTAGGATATAAAAAGGCTTTTACTCTTATAGAACTCGTTTTTGCTATTGTTATTATAGCAATCACTGTTGTTTCTCTTCCAACGATGGTTCAAGTAACCTCCTCTGGTGTAGCAAAGAACCTAGAGACACAAGAGGCTATCTTTAAGGCAATAGTTTTGACCAAATCTGCTATAGGTGAAAATAGCTTTGCCAATATTGACAATGTAGCACAAACTACTAAAATAAGTATTTCTGATGGAGTTGGACTTCATGACTACAAATTTAATCAAAAATATACACTAACTGTAGATACTAATGCAAGCTTTAATGGTGAAACAAGTATAAATATTAAAAAAATTACGACGACTATTTTTAGTCTAGATGACAAAAAAATAGCAAGTATCTCAGCATATAAATTTAACTACTAAGGGGAGAACATGATTAAAAAGAATGCTTTTACAATGATAGAACTTGTTTTCGTTATAGTTGTTATGGGAATTATTGGAAAATTTGGAACAGAATTTTTAGCACAAGCTTATAAAAATTTTATCTCTACAAAAATACAGAATAAGTACCAAAATCAAAGTGCAACTGCTGTAGAGTTTATCGCTAGACGTTTACAGTATAGAATTCAAAGCTCCGTCATTGTAAGAGATTTTTCTACATTTAGTGATTATAAGCCACTTGAAGGTTTTCAAAACAGTGGCTATGATGTTTTAGAGTGGGTCAGTTACTCTTCTGAAGGATTAAAAAACAGATCATGGAGTGGTATCTATTCTAAAGAAAAATCAAATTCTGAGCTCTACTCTCCAGAAACAAATACAAGTAAATTAAATACTCTAATCTCGACACTTTCTCATGGAAAAAGCACAATCAACGATGCTGCAGTATATTTTATAGGCAGTGATGATAACTGGGTTTGGGATGGTAATCCTGTTACAGATTTTAATAGCTCTTCAATGAAACCTATTAAAGCGGGTGGATCACTAAACAAGTTTGCAACTAATTATACAGGTAGTGATGACTTTAGTGACTTAGATCTTAAAAACAAAGAGTATAATAGCTATCAACTCTCTTGGACAGCAAATGCTATAGTATTTGACAAAAACAATCAGCAATTATGGTTCTATACAGACTACCAACCATGGGAAGGTGACAAATATACAGATGCTACATCAAAGAGACTTATTATGGAAGAAGTTTCAGACTTTAGAAAGAGACAAAATAAACGTATCATTACTATCAAAGTCTGTTCCATCAATGAAAAGCTAAAAGATTTAGATGAATCTGATTTTCTTACATGTAAGGAAAAAACTATACTATGATGAAACTACAAAAAAAAGCGATGGCCATGATTATGGCAATTATGGTTATTGTAATTATTGGTACTATTATGGCACTCTCACTGAACATGACTACCTTAACAACAAGTAGAAACCTTGATATGTACTTCAACGAGCAGATGGAAATCCTCAGTGATTCTGCCAGAGAGTATGCCCTTTACAAAATTGCTAATACTCCCTGTATCTATAGTGGTTCAAATATAGTAGATCAAGACTCATTTTACGACATAAACATCTCTGTTAAATATGTAACTAAAGATGGCTGTACAGCTACACCAAGTCTCAACTTTACTAATGATACTGATGCAGATCTGCTTAGAGCAACAGCAATTATAGATATTACTATGAGCTTGGATAAAGCTCAAACAAATACAAGTGAAGATGTAAGATTCTATAAAAGATATATTGAAAATATAAAACCTTAACTATTTAATGCTATAATTTATTTACTTACAAAAAAAGGATTATATTATGAATATTTCACTAACTGGTAGACAACTTGATCTTACTGATGCTATTAAAGCACATATGACAACATCTATTGAAACACTTAGCAAGTTTAACATGGACATCATTTCTGTAAATGTTGTAGCATCCACGCAAACAAAAAAAGGTAAAGAGCACTCTGTAGTAGAGTTTGTTATCAACCTTGCTCACAAAAACTCTGTGATCATCAAGCAAAACGATGGTGATCTTTATGCTGCTATAGACCTTGCAACTTCTCGTGCTCAAAAAGCTCTTCGTCGTATGCATGACAAAGAGATAGGACACCAAAAAGTTGGACTTAATGAGCTTAAAGCTGAAATGATTGATATAAAAGAGTCTACTCTTGATAGTGAAGATGAGATCGTTCCTGTTGAACTTGATCTGTACAAGCCTCGTGAAGTTGAAGATGTTTTAAATGACCTCAAAGCAAGTGATAAAACTTTTGAGATTTTCATTGACCATGAGGGAAAAACTCGTGTACTCTACAAGCGTAACGACGAGAAATTCGGTCTTTACTAGACTAGACTTCTAAATGCAATGCAATTTTTACTTGCTGAGCGATCATTGCATCCTCAGCAAAGTCAAACCAACGGAATTGATTTCCGCTTTGGTTTGTCCCCTTTAATAAATCCCCACTCTTTCTAAATTTTAAATCTAAATTTGCTATATCAAATCCACTTGTAGTATTTACAAACTCCTCTAAACGCGAAGAGCTCTCTTGATTTGTATAGAGATAGCAGTAACCCTTAAGTCCTGTTCTACTCACACGACCACGAAGCTGATGCAGTGTAGAGAGTCCTAGCCTTTCTGCTCCTACTATCACCACAGTAGTCAGTCTAGGCAGAGAGATACCAACTTCAACAACAGTAGTACTTATCAGCAACTTACCCTTATCTCGAAAATCTAAGAGCACTTGCTCTTTCTCTTTATCTTTACCATGGGTAATATAAACATCCTCAAAATTTTTTTCCCAGTAACCCCGTGCCTCTTCTATACTCTGATACTCTAGTACTTCACTCTGCTCTACTAAAGGATAAACAATAAGCACTTGATTATCCTTTGCTATCTCACTTTTTATATGTTCAAGCAGTCTAGAAAAATCACTCTTATGAATCACCTTAGAATCTATATCTTTTGTAAATGGTGTAGAAGTGATCAAACTAACATCTATACTTGCAGACTCTATCATAGCTAATGTTCGTGGTATAGGAGTAGCTGAAAACTGCAGATAATGAGGCTTCTCTTTCCCCTCACTTGTCAACTTCTCAAGTAGATTTCTCTGCTGTGTTCCAAAACGGTGTTGCTCATCTACCATCACAAGTGCTGCACTTGGTAGCTCTCTATAAAGAACAGCATGTGTCCCTATGATAAAGTCATACTTATCAAGGTTTACTTTTTTACTCTTGTTTGTTACTAGCACTGACTTTACATTTGGCAAGAACTTACAAGCCTCTTCATAGAGCTGATTTGCTAGTATAGTTGTAGGAGCCATAAGTATAGAGCGATGAGGAAGCATCATAAACGCAGAAGCAAGGATAACCATAGTCTTTCCACTTCCAACATCTCCAACTACCATACGTTTAGAAGCTACATCTTTAGCAAAATCTTTTTTGATATCTTCTATAGTGCTTATCTGCTCAGAAGTTAGCTCAAATGGCAAATTCTCTGCCCACACTCTATACTCTGACTCTTTTGATACAAGGGCTTTAAAGTATCTACGTTTACCTTGCAACTCTTTCATATAGGAGTAAATCTCCATATACTTAAGTGCTTCTAATGTTTTTACATCAAACTCTTTTTTCTCTAAGACTTCTGCATCTGCAAAATGAAGCTTGAGTACTTCTTCTGCTATATTTTGAGGAATTCCTTCTTCTACTAACTTCTCTGAACTTAATTCCTTTTGCACTAAACGCCACATTACGTCTGTTCGAAGTCCACACTTATACTTAGGAGTTATACTACCTATCGTGGTAACCTTTTTAGGCATACTCATACTACACTGCCCCTGCTTACACTCTAGTAAACCATAGTAGTACTCCCTACTCCCAACAGCAAACTGATGCATCATATAGGGCTTTGGTCGAAAAAGCACTCCTGTGATGTTATGCCCAAAGTTATGCACAAAAAAAGTTATCTGTATGGAGTTTGGAGCTCGAAAAACTGACTCAACTGTCGCATCTATGAGTTGATAAGTGTGAGGATCTAGTTTATCATGAAGTCGTAAGTCTTCATAAGAATGTGGGATGGTAAGTGCGAGTTGAGTGTAACTACTGATGCCAAGTTTAGTAAACTTTGTAGATACATCCTTAGTGAGTTTCATCTCATTATTTACCGAGTTTCTTCTCTAGGTCTCTTACTCTAAGGTGCATATTGCCCACCATAAGAGTCATAACGACTATAATAATTGTTAAAAGTGAATCTGACAAATTTTCCATTATTTTCCTTTTTGTGTTATACTTAGCACTAAGAATTAGTGAGGCTGTCACCTCTCTAATTTAATTCCTCATAAATTTTTACTACTATGTAAATAATAGTAAAAACCTTGAGAATTAAGTTAAGAGTGTTCATCTTAACTCCTTCGTGCTAAATTTGTCCCACCTTTTGGTGGTGACAAAATAATTCTACAAGAAAAATCAAAAAACTTTTAAAAATATGTCACTCTGCCATATTTTTCATGAAATTCTTTTTAGTTTAGCTATTAACTCTTTTAAGACGCTCAGGTTCTTGAGCTTTATAAAGTTCTGCACACCCTTTAGAGAGCTCACGGATTTTAAGCATATAGTTCTGGCGTTCAGTCTGAGAGATCGCTTTTCTTGCATCTAGGACATTAAAAACATTTGAAACCATCATACACAGATCATATGCAGGAAGAGGAAGTCCCGCTTCAAGAGTTTTAAGACACTCTGCACTTTTTGCTTCAAACTCTGCAAAAAGCATATCTGTATCGGCTACTTCAAAGTTGTATTTAGAGAACTCTACTTCACTCTCTTTGTGTACATCTCTATAGTAAGTTTTATTACCGTTTTTATCTTCATTCCATACTATATCAAAAACAGTATCTACACCTTGCAGATACATTGCTAAACGCTCAGTACCATAAGTAATCTCAACAGCTACAGGGTTACACTCTATCCCACCAACCTGCTGGAAGTAAGTAAACTGTGTCACCTCCATACCGTTAAGCCATACTTCCCAACCAAGACCCCATGCACCAAGTGTTGGAGACTCCCAGTTATCTTCGATAAAACGTATATCATGTTTAGAGACATCAAGACCTAAAAACTCTAAAGATTTTAAGTATAACTCTTGAATATTATCTGGTGATGGTTTTATAAGTGCTTGGAACTGATAGTAAGAGCCTAAACGGTTAGGGTTTTCACCATAACGTCCATCAGTTGGACGACGTGATGGTGCTACATAGGCTACTGACCATGGTGTAGAGTCTAGTGAACGAAGAAAAGTTGCAGGGTGAAATGTTCCTGCTCCTGAAGAGATGTCATAAGGCTGTACGATGTTACAACCCTCATTCATCCAAAATTCTTGTAGTTTTAATAGCATTGCACTAAAAGTTATCATAGGTATCTCACTTTTTAAAATTTGTGAAATTATAACCTCTATAGGCTTGATTGATTATGAAAATGAGAGGAGATTTAGTCTGTGTGCTCAGCTATCGCTTTGTTCCACATAAGTTTATACTTTCTTCGCATAAATTCTACTTCTTCTTGAGAGAGTTTGAGTTGTGCTTGAAGAGTGTGAATAGTTTTTCTATCTTCATCATAAAGTTCTTGTAGTGAGCCTAAGGCTTCACGAAGAAACTCATTTTCCACCTTAACTGCTTCAATAGTCTCATCTTTAGCATCAAGTACTTTCTCGTGAAGATTGATGATAGTGCCTATTGTCTTTTCGACAAACTCAGGCTGCACTATCATCTCATGAGTATTTTTTTCGGCTAATTCAGCAAGTTTAGCTGGAACGATGACTTCAGTAGTACCTTTAGATGGGTCGATGTGACGCACACCATCTTCAACTTTTACGGTTAGTTTTCCTCGCTCTATTAAATCTTCAACAGCAGAAATATCTAAACCAGTAAGCTCACAGTACTCTTCATCACTCATCCAACTCATACGAAAACCTTTTTTTGTTTATAAGCTAATTAAAGTCTCTATCTCTAAAGAGTCCATCTCAACTTTTTTCTCTTTAGCTATCTTATCTTCTTGAAGTTTTATCGCTAACTCTTCATCGCTAAGTGCTAAGATTTGCATTGCAAGAAACGCAGAGTTGATCGCACCTGCTTTTCCTATAGCTACTGTAGCAACTGGCATTCCAGCTGGCATCTGAACAGTAGAAAGAAGTGCATCTATCCCACCAAGAGCAGAAGCACTCATAGGCACACCGATAATAGGCTTAATAGTCTTAGAAGCTAAAACACCTGCTAAGTGAGCAGCCATTCCAGCAGCAGCAATAAACACTTGAGCACCCTTGCTCTCAGCATTTTTAATATACTCTACAGTTCTTGATGGTGAACGGTGTGCAGAAGATACGATAAGCTCATACCTCACTCCAAATGCTTCTAGTGTGTCAGAACACGACTTCATCACGTCATAGTCACTCTTGGAGCCCATTACGATTGATACAAATTTCATATATTTTCCTTCAGTTTTTTAATGATAAAATTATATCATTTTATATAATAATTATTTAGGATTCGTTCCCATTTCTGGTGTTGAAGGAATTCTAAAAAAAGTAAATGCTGGAAAACTCGTAGGAAGTACTATTTCATTTGTATTACCACTATGAATAGCCTCATATACTTTTCCCTTCTGTGTCGCTATTTTTTTGAATCTCATATAAAATCGACCATCTTTTTCATATGTAGACCCGATTTCATTATCTACTATTGCCACTTCACTTCCAAGAGGAAAAACCACTTCAAGTTCATCACCAGGTTCCGTTTTAAACTTACATAAGAAGTGTGTACCCTCAGGATTTACAACACCACTTACTTGGTGTGTTCCTAGTTGCATAGAAAAATCAAGACTCTGTGTATCGTTGCGTTCAAAAGGACGAGAAACTAGATAAGCATCCGTATAACCACGGTTTTGTAAAGACTGAAGTTCATACTGGTACTTCTCATGGTTAAACTCACCATTATAGTAGTCATTTATCGCCATTCTATATGCTTTAGCTGTAGTTGCTGCATAGTATGCAGTCTTAGTGCGACCTTCTACTTTGACACTATCAACGACACCAGATTCTAAAATCTCTTTCATATGTGAAGCGAGATTCAAGTCCTTTGCATTCATGATGTAAGTACCAACACCTTCATCCTCTTCAAGTCTAAAAAGTGTTCCTGTCTCAGGGTTAGCAGCATACATCTCATACTCAAAACGGCAGTCATTTGCACAGCTTCCACGATTAGGAACACGACCAGACTGCAGTGTAGAGATAAGACAACGCCCACTATAAGCAAAACACATACTTCCATGCACAAACACTTCTAGCTCTAAGTCAGGAAGTTCTTTTTTAATAGCAATCAAGTCTTTAAGGCTTATCTCACGAGCAGTAATAATTCTCGTAGCACCCATATCATGATAGATAGCCGCGTCAAGAACATTCATAACATTTGCTTGCGTTGAGAGGTGTAGAGGCATATCTGGCACTAAGTCATGACAAAGTTTTAAAACACCAGGAGTTGCTACGATGAAGGCATCAGGTTTTAGTTCCCCCATAGCTATGATGTGTTTTTTTAGTAGTGAGAGTTGTGAGTTAAAAGGAAAACCGTTAATAGTTGCATAAACTTTTTTATCGCGGGCATGTGCATACTCGATGCCCTCTTTGAAATCTTCCATAGTAAACTCTTTTCCTGAGCGTATGCGAAGAGAGAAGTGGCTTACACCACCATAAACAGCATCAGCACCAAAGTCAAAAGCAATTTTAAGTTTTTCTAATGTTCCCGCAGGGGAAAGTAATTCAACTTTTTTCATTAGTTTCCAAACTGTGCAAGAAGTGCTTCGATATCATCATCAGAAGCTACATCATTATGAGTATCTCCAACGATATGCTGTGCAGAAGAGACACGCTTATCATCATCTATTCTACCTTCAAAGAGTGTGTTCATATAGCGAGAGAGTGCTCGCATTACATTGATAACACGTTCTATCTTCTGTCTATGGATATCTTGATACTGCATGATATCCATAACATTCATGATCTCATCACCACTATTTTGCATAGTCTCTATGATGTCTTTAGCAGCAACAAGTGCTTCTTCATTTTGAGTAAGGCTAGTAGAAAAAGCTTCAACCTCTGGAAACTTTTTACTAAGTGTTGTAAACAGAGTAACATTAGAAGTTAAGGTATCTATAGTTTTTTGTGCTTCATCTTCTTTTTCCATAAGATCATTACTGATTCTTTCTATGATATCAAAAATCTCTGTAGCTTTTTCCTCACTCTCTTTAGTTACATCATCCAGTTGATGGACCATTTTATTTTCATCTGTAGCTGGGAGTGGCCAGTGATGAGCAGTCTCTTCAGAGTAACCTGCAGGCTGATCTTCTGTATCTGTATCTTCTGATATAGACTCTTCAATAGCTGTTGCCACGTCTATTTGCTCTTGAGTAGGAGCTGATGCTTCCTCTTCTCCAGCCTCGCTTTTACCCTCATCTTCTAGATCATCTAAATCAATACCACCGCCCATTAAGGCATCAAGTTCTTCTTGTGTCATAAAGTCTCTCCGAGATAAAATTACTCAAAATTTATTAAAGTAACACTATAATAGCATAAAATAAATAAATATGAGAAAATTATGATTGTAGATTTACACAACCACACGCCACTATGTAATCATGCTGAGGGAACGATAGAAGAGTATGTTCAAGCCGCTCTTGACTCAGGAACAAAAGTTTTTGGCTTTTCAGATCATGCTCCAATGGATTTTGATCCAAAGTATCGTATGAAATTTGAAGAGATGCAAAACTATGAGAGTGAAGTTCGACAAGCAAAGCAGCAACATAGAAATGAGATAGAAATTTTACTTGGCTATGAAGTAGACTACCTTCCTGGACATATGGACAGGAGGGTCTTAGAAGCAGATGTTGATTACCTCATCGGAAGTGTGCATTTTATAGAAGGCTGGGGCTTTGACAATCCTGAGTTTATAGGTAAATGGAAGAGCCAAGAAGTAGATGAAATCTGGCAGAAATATTTTGACACGATAGAGGAGATGGCAAAGAGTAAACTTTTTAATATAGTAGGACATTTAGACCTTATCAAAGTTTTTAATTTTATGCCAAAAGGTGATATCTCTGTGATGGCTAAGAAGGCACTACTTGCGATTAAAGAAGCTGATATGATTTTAGAGTTAAATGTTGCTGGTTTTAGAAAAGATGTTGAAGAGTCTTATCCATCTGCTTCCCTACTCCAAGATGCTTATACACTTGGTATTCCCATCACCTTTGCCTCTGATGCTCACAAGCCAGAGCAAGTTGGGCTTTTTCATGATAGGATAGTCCAACTTGCTAAAGAGACTGGATACAAAGAGTGTGTCTACTTGAAAAACAAAAAACAGATCAAAGTAGCATTTTAACTCTCCGTATTTACAAGCCACATAGAGAAGATATCTAAATAGTTCCAAAAAGATTGGATATACTCGGGGTTTATACCTTCAGCTTCAAGTGGTTCCAACAGTTGTGCATAAAGTTCAAGCCAGACCTTTCTACCCTCTTCATCTATACGAAAAGGAGCATGGCGACCAACCATCTGATGCTCTCCCCGTTCTTTACTAAAAAGGGGCTCTCCGCCAGAAATTTCGAGTAAAAAAGTAAAAGCATGGCGTTTAGCCTCTGCAAAATCCTCTTCATCTAGAACAGGAAATAAAAATGCAATCTCACTTTTTTCTATAAGTTCATAGTGATCATAGACTAACTTCTCAAATCTTTCAACACCAACCTCGTGTAAAAATCCTGGATGTGGCTTCGTAACTGGTGGTCTAACACCAATTTCTCCATCTGTAATCTTTAGTTTCATGCTAAACCTTTAATTTATTTGCTAGAATTATACTTATTATTAATGAATACAGATAGCTATAATAGTTATAGAGGATTTTTCTATGAATGTGTCACCAAGCGTCTCACCACCTATAGGGCTAATGAGACCCTACTTTCTCTTCAGTGGATTTTTCTATCTACTCAGTATGTTTACTTTACTTTTTTTAGATCCTCAAACCACCTTTCAAGACTTTTCTCTTATTGCTTGGGTACACCTTTATATGTTAGGCTTTGTGATGATGGCTATCTTCGCAGCCATGGCACAACTTGGTCCTATAGTCGTAGAAACAGCACACTATAATGTAACTATTTTTAAATATCTTTGGATTTTTCTTATCTCTGGACTCTTACTCATACTCTATGGATTTTTAAATAATGTTACTTATTTACTCACAGGAGGAACATTTGTACTTATCGCTATAATTATCTATAGTGTAGAGTTTCTGCTCACTCTTAAAAATTCGCAGCGAAAAACAAGTATCACTATCGCTATGAAGATGAGTAACTTCTTTTTGTTTACTGGTATTATTACAGGTCTGGTCATGGCAAGTAGCTTTAGCGGTCTGCTTAGAATAAATCCTCAAGATATACTGCATATACACACCTTTGGTCTGATAGTGGGTTTTGTCATTTTACTCATAATGGGAATCTCTATCATTCTTATCCCTATGTTTGGCTCCTCTAAGAGGATAAGTGACAATGAGTTTAAAAATAGTTTTTACACACTATCTCTTGGTACTATAACAATGATGCTTTCTCCTTTTTTCTATACCTACTATCTACAAAGTATCGCCTATACTATAACTGTGCTTGCCATTTTGCTCTACTTTTATCAACTCTATAAGATGACAAGCTCTCGTGCACGGGTAAAACATGATATCTGGGCTAGGTCTATGTATCTAGCATTTATCTCTTTTATCTTATCCTTCTTTTTCCTTATCAGTTACCTCTTTAGTGATAATGAAACCTTACTTCGCATAGGTATGTGGCTTATATTTATAGGATTTTTTGGCTCTATCATCTTAGGGAACTTCTACAAGATCTTACCTTTTCTTATATGGTTTCATATCTACTCACCTCTCATAGAAAAGCAAGTAGTCCCTATGCTTCATCAACTTCTTCCTGTAAAACTTGCAAATTTACAATGGTTTTACTCACTAAGTGGTCTTCTCCTCACGACTATAGCTCTTTATGCACAAAACACACAACTCTTTATCGGTGGAGTTATACTCCTAGCTACAGCTTCTCTTATATTTTTTATAATAATTATAAAACTTTTAAAACTAAAGATATAGTTAACCAATAAATTGTATAATACTTCAAATATAAAATAATAAAGGATTTACATATGGGTAAATATATTGAACTAACTGGTGCTAATTTTGAAGCAACTCTTTCTGAGGGTGTATCTTTAGTGGACTTCTGGGCACCATGGTGTGGGCCTTGTCGTATGATCGCTCCAATTATTGAAGAGCTAGCTGAAGACTTTGACGGTAAAGCTAAAATCTGTAAAGTAAACACAGATGAAGAGCAAGATATCTCTGTTAAATTTGGTATCCGTTCTATTCCAACTATCATGTTCTTTAAAGATGGTGAGATGGTAGATACTGTTGTTGGTGCACAAAGCAAGCAAGCTTTAGCTGACAAAATCAACGCTCTTTTAGGATAACTTCTAAAGGGTTATATTTTGGCTAAAAGAAAAGGAAAATCACTTTTTTCTTTATCTACTCTTCTAGCCTCTTTCTTTGGAGCAGCGATGATCGCTGCTTCATTTGCTTACTTCAACTACAAATTTTCTGAATATAAATTTATTGACTTTAAAGAGTGGACTTTTTATGAAAAAAGTGATCTTTTTACTCCTAAAAAAGAAAAATATATTGTAGTATTTTATAGTTCTCGTGAAAAAGGAACTATGGATCTCTTAGCAAAAACAGATCTTCATCTCCCAATACTAGCCATAGACTACTATAATAGAGTAAGAGAAAATACAGAAACAACAACATTTCTACGAAGTGGCACCAAAACATCTCTTGCCTTTATTCAGCGTTTCAACATTTACGAATCCCCCTCTATATTTTTTATAAAAAGAACTAAAGAGACTCTTTATAAACAAGATAGTATGATACGTAAACTGGATAACTTAAAAGAACTATCTAAACAAGTAAGTCAATTATAAAAGGAAAATATATGTCAATTCTTGATTGTGCAATTATCGGTGGAGGGCCAGCTGGTCTTACAGCTGGACTCTACACTACACGCGGTGGACTAGAAAATGTCACTATGTTTGAAAAAGGTATGCCTGGCGGACAAATTACTAACTCTTCTGAGATAGAAAACTATCCTGGAGTTACTGGTGAGATCACAGGTATGGATCTTATGATGCCATGGCCGGCACAATGTCAAAAGTTTGGTCTAAAACATGATATGCTTAACATTACTCGAGTAAGTAAAAGCGGTGATCTTTTTACGATACATGCTGAAGATGGCAGTACCCACGATGCACATAGTGTTATCATAGGAACAGGTTCTTCTCCTCGCCGTGCTGGTTTTGCTGGTGAAGAGGAGTTTTTTGGTCGTGGTGTGAGTACCTGTGCTACATGTGATGGGTTTTTCTATAAAGGAAAAGAGGTTGTTGTTGTAGGTGGTGGAGACACTGCTCTAGAAGAAGCACTCTATCTAGCTAAAATATGCTCGAAAGTTTATCTTGTACACCGTCGTGATACATTCCGTTCAGCACCAAACACTATTACTCGCCTTAAAAACACTGAGAATATCGAGCTAGTACTAGACTCTGTTCCAGATGAAGTTTATGGTGATGCCGCCGGTGTTACTGGTCTTCGTGTGAAAAATAAATCAGGAGAGACTCGTAATATCGAAGTACCCGGTGTATTTACCTTTGTTGGAAATGATGTCAACAACCAGACTCTTATCCAAGAAGATGGAAGCTTTCTTTGTGATATGAATGAGCAGGGGCAAGTTATCGTTGACATTAGCATGAAAACTTCAGTTTCTGGACTTTTTGCAACTGGAGATATGCGTATAGCTGCTCCAAAACAAGTTGTCTCAGCCGCTGGAGATGGTGCAGTAGCTGCTCTTCAAGCGATCTCTTATGTGGATGAACTTCTCAACTAACACTATAATTATAAATTATGTAATTAAAATGTAATATATTCTAGTATAATTCTCTTACAAAACTATAATAAGGAATTATACTATGAAACTTCTTCTTGCTTTAATGCTTACAGCATTTTCACTTTTTGCACAGGATGCATTTATCTCTAGTGAAACACTCACACAAAAGCTTCACAACAAAAATCTTGTACTGATTGATACAACGGATGCAAAGACATTTGCTTCAGGACATATCCCTGATGCTATTCAAGTAGATATCTCAGCATTTAGACACTGGGTCGATAAGACTTACCTTCTTATGAACTCTTCAAAAAAGATAGAACAAGTAGCTCGTAAACTTGGTATAAACAAGAACTCTTATGTTGTGATCTATGGACATAACAAAGATAAAGAGCTCCTAAAGGCTAGCTATATAGCATTAGCTCTCATTGTGAATGGTTTTAATAATATTTCCATTTTAAATGGTGGTTATGGAGACTGGCTCTATGAACATGAAGAAGATAAAGGCATGATCTCCACACAAACAAAGCATGTAAATATGGGGAATTTTACAGCGAAATATATTCCTAATGTAGTAGTTGGAATAGATTATGTAAGAGCACATGTAAACAAAATTCCTATGATAGAGGCGAGACCAAAACCATACTACACAGGTGAGAAGAAGTCTAAGGGAGTAAGACGCTTAGGACATATTACAGGAGCAACAAGTAGTAACTGGAGAGATAAGTTTAATGTAGATGACACACTCAAGTCTGATAAAAAACTCAATAAAATCTTCATCCAAGAGCAAAAACTTGACCCTAGCAAAGAGACTCTCGCATACTGTACAGGAGGTTTAGAAGCCTCAATGAACTGGTATATACTTACACAATATATGCACTTTAAAGATGTCAAAATCTATGATGCTTCTATGAAACAGTGGGGTAACTTAGATGATACTCCAATGCAAACAAAGTAGTCTATCGTTTTTTAAATGAACAATTTTTTCATTCTCTTTTTTCGTACTCTTACTATGGTGATTTATCTTGCCATAGTGCCTATACTCTTTCTTTATGATGTTGGAACGAGTTTAGTCTGGACTATTCTTATTCCCTTACTCCCTATTGTTCTTCTTATTATTGGTTTCTCAAGATGGAGAGACATCTGTCCACTTGCCATGATCTCTAAGATTTCACAAAATATAAATACTTTCAAAAAACGAAAAGTGCCAAAATGGTTTGAAGACAACTTCTGGTACCTACAATACTTCTTGCTTTTTCTAGCACTCTGTCTAAGACTCACAATTCTCAACTATAATACGAACTATCTCGCATTTTTCTTTCTACTCATGACCCTCATAGCATTTATGACTAATCTGATTTTCACAGGAAAAACATGGTGTAACTTTTTCTGTCCTGTTGGTGCAGTAGAGAAGATTTACACTCTTTCAAATGCTAAAAACTATACTCATAACTCTGCTTGCAGCACCTGTTCTGGATGTAAAAAAAACTGTCCAGATATAGATCTTGAGAGTAACTATTGGAAAGAGGGAGCCATTTGGCAAAAAAATTTTGTTTTTTACTCTTTTGCTGGCATTGTATTTGGATTTTATCTCTATTTTTACTTACAGTCTGGAAGTTTTGAGTACTATTTCGATGGTTCATGGACTCAAGATTCTTTCTCTCTTTTTTCAGCAGGCTACTTTTTTGCTCCCTTTGTCCCTGTCATTATTGCTGTCCCACTCACCCTTGCTACTACTACACTACTAAGCTACCTTTTCTTTAAACAGCTAGAACGATTACTCTGGAGAAAAAGATTTTTCAAGCATATAAACTATGAAACAACTGTTCACCGTGTAAAAACCTTAGCTTCATTTGTAGCGTTTAATATTTTCTATATTTTTGCAGGAGCACCAGCTTATACTTACTACCCTATGGCCTATAGCCTCTTTTACTTTCTCGTTGTTTCACTCTCTTCTGTCATTTTGTATAAAGAGTTATTTCGACAAGAAGCTTATTTTATTCAAGAACGCTTTGCACTCAAGCTTATTAAACGCTGGGATGCAACAAAAGAGATACCAGTAAATCTCAAAGAGATTTATTACTCTTATGTGAATGACACAAAAAATAAAACTGATAGACTTAGAATGTATAAAATTAGTATTACCGAGCTTTTGGAAGAGGGGATTTTAAACGAACATAGTATGAAATCTATAGAAAAACTTCGTGAGCAGATAGGTATTACAGAGAAAGAGCACCAAAATATTATGCGACAGATTCGTATGAACAATGAGTCTCTTTTTGATGACAGCATAAATAAATCTGCTGAAAAAATCTTTCAAGAGAGTAGTTATAAAAAGATGCTAGAAAATGCTTTCAATGAACATCAAGAGATAGATATAAAGTATCTTGCCTCACTACAAAAACAATTTTGTATCTCAGATGAAACACACAAAGCTATTATGGACTCTATCATTACAGCAAGTGACTCTATACAAAACGATATTGTTACACTTTTAAAGAGAATTCATGAACTCATCAACCTACAGAACTCTATTTACGAAGATGGAACACGTGAAGTTCTCTTCTTAAAGTACAGTATCAAAAAAGAGTTTACCTTTGCGAGTAAAAGTCTATTTTCTATACTTTTTCCTATCTATAAAGAGAATCATCAGACACTGGTTCATCTTTTAGATATCTCAAAAGAGAAAGAGAGAGATGAAAGTCTTGAAATCACAAAAAATGATTTAGACTTCTTAGAACCCAGTATTGCGAAAAAAATGTTTGATATCTATAAAGACTTTAGTTTTCAAGGTCTCAGTGCAGAGCAGAATAATAACAACCAAGTTATACCAGAGCTCTTAAATCATAGCTCTATTTATATTGCTATAGCTGCTCTGCTAAATATAAAAAAAGAGAGTGAAAAGTATTTAACAGATGATGTGCTAGATAGATTCTATGCTATTGATGATGCAGAAATTCAGTCTCTTCTTTATAAGCTCAAGTACAAAACGACAGATATCACTACCTATGAGAGGATGATGTATATAAATTATATTCCTCTCTTTAATGATTTAAAATTTGATGATCTTCATCTATTGGGACAAATAAGTGAAGTAGTAATATTTGAGGCGAATACTTATATCATTAAACAAGGAGATATAGGAGATACACTCTATATGCTTATCCGTGGTGCGGGAGAGACACAGATCGATGGAAAAGTAGTTTACAGACTTACTCACCGTGACTATTTTGGGGAAATCGCTCTTCTTGGAGATACTAAACGTACAGCATCTATACGAGTAACAGAACCGACAATAGCTCTCACTATCACGAAAAAAGAGTTTAAAAAATTTCTAGAGAATAATCCAAAGGTGAGTGCAAAAGTAATGAAAGAGATAATCAAAAAACTTAGATAAATATGCTATCATTTTAAAAATAGTTTTAAAGGTAATAGTATGATAAAAGTTGGTGTATTTGGGGCAAATGGCCGCGTTGGAAAACTTCTCTTAGAGAACTTAAAAGAGACTCCTAATATGAGTCTTAGTAGTGTTTATGTACGTAGTGAGTTAAACTTTTCAGTAGATCCATCTGTACTTATCACAACAGATTTAAAAGCATTTTTGAATGCTTGTGACCTTGTTATAGACTTCTCTTTACCTGATGCTTGTGAAGCTCTTTTAGAGGCTGCTATGCTTACTCCTAAGCCTTTAGTTATAGGAACAACAGGACTTAACACACATCAGTTAAATCTTCTTAAAGAAGCAACACTTAAAATGCCAATCCTCTATGCAACAAATATGAGTCTTGGGGTTGCACTTCTTAACAACCTAGTAGAACAAGCCTCAGCTGCGCTTAAAGGCTTTGATATAGAGATAGTAGAGATGCATCACAAACATAAAAAAGATGCTCCTAGTGGTACTGCTCTTACTCTAGGTGAGTATGCAGCACGTGGTCGTGGGCTTGAACTTGATAAGGTAAGAGTCAGTGGTCGTGATGGAAACATCGGTGAGCGTAGTGAAGATGAGATAGCAGTGATGGCACTTCGTGGTGGAGATATAGTTGGTCGCCATACCGTAGGCTTTTACAATGATGGAGAGTTTATAGAGCTCAACCATACAGCAACTTCACGTTCTACATTTAGCAAGGGTGCTCTTCGTGCTGGAGAGTGGTTAGCAGATAAAGAGACAGGTCTCTACTCTATAAAAGATTGCTTAGGGCTTTAAAGCTCTTTCGCACTCTTTGCTAGTTTTGCCCAAGCAGATGCTGGGTCTGCTTTTATAGCTGCATCAAAAGAGTGTTCTGCCTCTTCATCTCTCCAGAGTTTCATAAGTACCATACCTTTTAAGTATTTTTCTCGTGCTCTTTCAGCTTTGCTAAGTTTTATATTATCCAGTCCCTCTATTGTAGTTAGGGCTTGAGCATAATTAGCTAAATTCATATATGCTTGATAAAGTGCAAACTCAACATAAGGACTCTGAGCATGAGAGCCTGAACTCTTCTGTATCTCTTGTACTTTTTTTCCATAATCTACGACTAAATTATCATCTTTTAACTCTCGACCTACTCTCATCATTGTAACATAGCGTTCTATATCTTTATAGCTTAGCCCAAAAGATTTCTCAATCTCTAGCATACTAGATAGCAGAAGATCTTTTTTTTCTAAACGGACATAAGTATCAAAAAGATAGCGATAAACCTCTTTATACTTAGAATCTTTATTTTTATCAATAAGCTTAATAAGATCTTGGCTAGCATCTATAACATCACTGTAGTTACCCGTTGCAAAATCAACTTTAATATATCTGTAGAGCCATTTTTTTCTAAACTCAAGATCTTTACTCTGAAAGTTCTTTTCTGCAATTTGTTTACTCAGCTGATAATCTCCACCCTTCATAGAACACTCATATATCCCATCATCCCAGTTATCAGAGAGGGTAATGTTATAATCATGTGCAACAACAAGAACCTCTTTACACTCTTTATTTTTAAGTGAACTTTCCATGAGCCCTCTTGCGGCAGAAGAGATAATATTCTCAATATCATCATACTTCTCATCTATAGTATGCAGTGCTTCTTGCATAGCTAAGACCTCTCTATACATTTTATTTTTTAAGAGGAGTTTTGCTTTTTCATAAATGGCTCGCTCTCCTATTGTATCATTAGCATACTCTTCAATGAGATTATTATACTCTGCAAGTTTAGCTGTAGTATTTGTATCCTTAGTCTCAAAAAAGAGTCCATCTTTTGCTATTTGGACTTGATTTATGTAGTCACCATCTGGAAATGCTTTCAAGTAACGATTAAGTGCTGCTAAACCTGCCTCTTTATCTGCTGTTTTAGCAAGCCATAGTGCTCTCTGACTAAGTAATTTCTCATAGTTATCACTCGTTATGCCAACTGCATCAACTAACGCATTTGCTATTTTTGCTGCAGTTGCATAGTCTCCAGCATCAGCAAAGGTTTCCATCATAGTTACAGAACTTTTATACTCTTCATTAAAGTAGCTTGGCTTTGCTGCAATTATTTTATCTACATACTCTGCTGCATCCTTAGTATTCACATCTATACGGCTCTTTGCGATGTTATATGCAGCATGTGCAGCTACTTCTAAATCAGATGTTTCATAGAGTGCTTTTTTATAAAATTTTATAGCAGCTTTGAGCCCTCCATTTGATGCTAACATCTCACCCTTATAGATATAGCCCCACTGTGCAAACTTTGAGTTTTTGTGCTCACTAAAAAGTCTATCAAAGAAATAATCAGCATCACTATTCATACCAATTTTAGTATAAGCTTGAGCAATGAGTGCTAATACCTCTGCTATATTATCACTTGAAGAGTACTCTTTAAGATAAATTTTTGCATTATCCACGACATTATCATAGTCATGAAGTCTTGCATAAACTTTAATCTTATAGTATGTAAGTTCCGCTTTAAATAGTGTATGAGGATATTCAGTAAAAATATCTTCTATTACTTCTAAGGCAAGTTCATATTGTCCCTTTTTATAGAGCTCTTTTACTCTTAAGTAATCACGAACATCCCCAACTTTTTTTATATGTACAGGATTGCCATTGAGATCTAAACTTCCAACATAAGGCATGGTATCTGCATCTGAATAGAATGGAAAATTCAAACTAATATCTGGTCTTGGTCTATTATTTATAAGTGGTAATTTCTCTTTATAACCTATCACTAGCCATATTTTAGAGAGAGTGACATCTGCATGAAAAATAGAGTCATCCTTTGTCAAGTTGAAAATCTGTGCAATAAGTTTTATTTTATAAAAAGGTTTAATCCTTATGAAAAAAGTATTTTTTTTGTAAAATGTGTCTACTTTAAAAAAGTCATTTTGTAAATTTTTAATCTTACTTGATGGTCTTTTTGAAAATGCACATATAATCTCTGTTGTGCGGTCAAAGTCATCTTTCATTACTTGACATAAAAAAGGTTTATTTTCTGAAAGTTTGAGCGTTGAATAAGGAGTAAAATTATCTTTTGCACTTTCAATAGAGAGTTCAAGTGCAAAAGATGAAAGAGAGAGAAGAGCTAAGAGTACTATTTTAATCAATGCTCTTCCCTTTAACTGAAGTGTTTATCTATTAATATCCACTATTATATACAAATGTTGTTACAAATTCTAATAATGGGTCTACTGCTAGAAAAGCAAATATAGTTCCTAGAATAGCAAAACCAATAATAGTTTTTAGTGCAGTTGTTGCATTGGCTACATAGAGGTGACCACTATTATCTACATTAGATGCAATAGGATCTTTCATAAACATATAAACGATAAGTTTAATATAGTAATAACCTGCAATAGCAGAGTTAAGAGCCATTACAAGAGCAAGTATAGTATAACCACCAGTTACAGCAGCACTAATCATATAAATCTTACCCCAAAAGAGTGCAAATGGAGGGATACCTGCAAGACTCAACATGAATATAGCCATAACAATAGCTGCCATTGGAGATGTCTGAATCATTCCTGAAAACTTTTCAAAACTGTGATCAGTTTTTTGATATCCAGGAAGCTCTTTTTGACGAGAGATCCATAACATAGAAAAAGCACCCAAGTTAGTGAAACTAAAAAGAATCCAGTAAAGGAAAAGTGCAGAGTTAGCTTGTGTAGTTCCTATTAAAATAGCAGCCATTACAAAACCAGCATGAGATATTGAAGAGTATGCAAGCATTCTTTTCACATCAGTTTGCACAAGTGCCCACATATTTGCAGCAGTCATAGTGATAACTACAAACGCATAAAGTACTACTTCTAACCAAACAACATGAGAGTGGATTAAAAATTCAAAAAGTCTCATTGCCACAACAAATGCAGCTATTTTTGGGACGATTGACATATATCCTGCCATCGCAGCACTTGAACCCTCATACACATCTGGTGTCCATGTATGAAAAGGGACAACTGATAGTTTAAATGCGAAAGAGGCAAGTAAGAAAACAACACCAACAAGTACAAATCCTATATCAGCATAACCATTATTCGCAAGAATAGTAGCTATTTGATTAATCTCGACACTTCCTGTAAGAGCATAAAGCACCATAGAACCAAAAGAATAAAAACCAGCTGCTAAAGCACCCATAGTGAAGTACTTTATAGCTGCTTCAAATGACTTATCACGGTTATGCATAGCAATGAGAGTATAAAGTGCTAAAGAAGCTGTCTCTAAACCAACAAAGATAAGGATCAAGTTATCACTTGCAACCATAAACTGGAATCCACCAATCATGAAAAGGAAAAGTGCAAAAAATTCTGGATGTGAAAACTCATGAAAACGCTTGTTTGTAAGTGCTAGAGGTATAAAAAGTATACTTGTAGCCACGATTATAAACTGTGCTAAAATAGCTAAACCATCAATAAGCATAACATTAAATACACCCAGTATGATACCATTGGCACTAAACATACCAGCAGAGTCTAAAAGTGCACCAAAATCTAACACTAAAAATAATATACTAATTACAACATAAAGAGACTTGTCTAAATTACCCTTAAGAAGGTCGATAACAAGTATCATAAGTGCACCAACAAAAGGGATTAACATTGGGGCTAGAGTCACTAAATTTAAAGACTCTATTGAGATATTTATAGGACTTAACATTAATGAGCCTCCTTCGCTGAAGTTTTACTAATAACAACACCAGATACATTAGGTATTCTCATTTTAGCATCCTCTGTAGTCGCTTTATTGTGCATTAACTGAACAACTGACTCTACAGAGTTATTGATTGGTTCAAGAACTGGTTTTGGATAAACACCTAACCAGATAGTGATAATAACTAAAGGCACAAGTGCAATGAGTTCGCGTTTATTTACATCTGGAAGATTTCTGTTCTCCTCTTTTGTAACTTCACCAAAGAACATTCTCTTATATGCGATAAGCATATAGATAGCACCAACAATAATAGCTACACCTGCTAAAAGTGTAAGCATATGTGACTGTGAATAAAATCCGAGAAGACTTAAAAACTCACCAACGAAGTTAATCATAAGTGGCATACCAACTGAAGCCATCATCATAATACCAAAAATAGTTGCGTACTTAGGCATAACATGTGCTAAACCACCAAACTCACTCATAAGTTTCGTATGGCGTCTATCATAGATAACACCAACAAGTAAGAAGAGAGCTCCTGATACTATACCATGACCTATCATTAAGAACACAGAACCAGAGATACCCTCAACATTAAGAGCGAATGTACCAAGAATGATAACACCCATGTGTGATACAGATGAGTAAGCAACAACCTGCTTCACATCTTTTTGTGCATATGCCACCATTGCAGTGTATATAATCATAATAATTGCTATTACTGCTACTGGATACATAAAGTATACTGAGGCATCAGGAAAAAGTGGTAATGAAAAACGGATAAATGCATATGTACCCATTTTTAACAGAACTGCAGCTAGAATAACCGAACCGATAGTTGGTGCTTGACCATGTGCATATGGTAACCATGTATGAAATGGAAACATAGGAACCTTGATGGCAAAACCAACAAAGAACGCTGCAAAGAGCCATAACTGAAAGGACTCAGGTAAGATAAGTCTATACCAATCAAGAATAGCAAACGACCATGTACCTGTTGCTTGATAATAAAAGTAAGCCATAAAAAGCATACCAACAAGCATAACAAGAGATCCAGCAAATGTATATAAGAAAAACTTAACAGATGCATAGATACGCATAGGTCCACCCCATGCACCAATGATATAAAGCATAGGTACAAGAGATAATTCCCAAAATACATAAAAGACAATACCATCAAGAGCAGTGAAAACACCAACCATAGTCATCTGCAAAAAGAGAAGTGTGATTATCATGTTTTTTACATTCTTAGTATCAGTAAGAGAAGCTATACCAAGCATAGTAAAGAGTGAAGCCATAATCACAATGAAAAGAGAGATTCCATCTACACCTAAAATATAGTTAATACCAAAAGATGGGATTAAAGGAAGATGCTCCATAAACTGCATACCAGATACATTACTATCAAATGCAAACCATAACCATAAAGAGAGAGCAAACTCGATAATTCCTACAGAGACACCATAAGCTCTCATACTCTCTTTGTTTATCATAAAACCCATAACACCTGCTAGTGCTGGGAAAAAAATTAAAATACTTAAAATATGATCTAACATATACTAAACTCCTAAGCCAGATAAGATAGCAAGTATCTCATCAGAATATCTAGCTGCAAGGCCAAAAACCACAGCTAAAGATAGAAGACCGACTGTACCGGCAACCATCCATTTAAGCATTGTAGAAAGATTTCCACTCTGCATATCTCTTGTCTTCTCACCAGTAGTGTAGAATATATTTGCAATGCCATCAACACTAGCATCAACAACTTTCTTATCAACTTCCCACATCATAGCTGAGATTTCATTGTAAGGTTTTACAACATACTCTTCATATGCAAATGGGATATAGTACTGGTTGTAAAGTAGTTTATAAATAAATGAGTTCTCCATTGGTGAAGAACCATCTGGTACTGTACTCCATGAAGAGTATTTTTTGTATGCGAAAAGAATAGCTAAACCAACAAAAACTTGTGTTCCAACTAACATAATCCATACAGTTACATGAGAGTGAATATGGTATTCCATAGCACCTAAAATCTCTTCAACCATATTGAAGAATGGCTCTTGAAATACACCAGCAATCATAGCAAGAATAAGTAATGGGCTCATAGCAATAAGCATAAACTTATATGCTTCATGTGGATGAATACCAAAAATCTTATAACGCTCTTCACCATGGAAGATAAGTGCAACAAGTCTAAATGAATAGAATGCTGTTAAACCAGCTGTGAAAACTAGCACACCGTAGATAACCATATGGTGCTCAGCAAACGCAGCTTCTAAGATAGTATCTTTTGAAAAGAAACCTGCAAAGGGAAAGATACCAGCTAGAGCTAAAGAAGCGATAGTCATCATAATCCATGTACCCTTCATAACCTTTTTGAGTCCACCCATTTTAAATGGATCAAGCTCATCGTGCATAGCATGCATAACATTACCAGCGCCGAGGAAAAGAAGTGCTTTAAAGAAGGCATGAGCCATAAGGTGAAAGAGTGCTACCCAGTATGCTCCAAGACCAGCAGCTGCGAACATGTATCCAAGCTGAGAGAGAGTAGAGTAAGCGATAACTCGTTTCATATCACGGTTCACAAGTGCCATTGAAGCTGCAAAAAGAGCTACAAATGCACCAAGTGATGCGATAAAGAGACCTACATGAGGGATTAAACTATAGAGTTCGTTTGAACGAATAACTAAGTAAACTCCGGCTGTTACCATTGTCGCAGCATGAATAAGTGCAGAAACAGGAGTAGGACCTTCCATCGCATCAGCAAGCCACGTATGAAGTGGAAACTGAGCTGATTTACCCATAGCACCGATGAAAAGAAAAATACCAATCATAGTGAGAGTAGAAGTATCTAGGTTTGCAAATGCAGGAAATGCAATGTCATATTGTAGTGAACCGGTATTCCAGTAAACAAGGAAGATTCCGATCAACATTCCAAGGTCAGCGATACGGTTCATAATAAATGCTTCGTTTGCTGCCCATGTCGCGATGTCTTTGTGGAACCAAAAACCAATAAGACCCCATGAACAAAGACCAACACCTTCCCAACCGATGAAAAGACCAGCGAAGTTGTCACTCATAACAAGAATCATCATAGAAAATACGAAAGCTGAAAGCCATGCGAAAAATCTATTGAAACCCTTATCATGATCCATATAACCTATAGAGTAAACATGAACGATAGTAGAGACTAAAGTAACAACCATCATCATAGTAACTGAGATTTGATCTACTACAAAACCAAATGGAATGTAAAGATTACCTGTATGCATCCATGTCATCATCTCAACATGAACAACTTCTCCACCACCTAAGATGTGAGTAAGAAGTATAGAACTACTTACAAATGCAGTAAAGATTAAAAGACTTGCTATTATTCCTACAAACTGCTTTTTAGGTCCATTTGTAAAAAGAGCTGAAAACATTGAGCTAACAAGTGGTGCAAAAAGTGCAATGTATAAATATTTTTCCATAACTTATCCTCTCATACTTGTCATAGTGTCAAGATCAATTGTACCGTGGCGTTTATACCAAACGATCAGTAGACCAAGTCCTACAGCTAACTCAGAAGCAGCGATTGCAATTACGAAGAATGCAAACATCTGACCTGTTAAGTCGCCGTAGTAGTGTGAAATTGCAGCAAACCCAATGTTTACCGCGTTTAATAAAATCTCTGTTGCAAAAAATAGCAAAAGAAGATTCTTTCTACGCATAATACCTACTAAACCAATAGCAAATAAAATTGTAGAGAGAATGAGGTAGTGGTTTAAACCTATTTCCATCATGAAAGCACCTTTTTATCTTTATCTTCAATCTCTTTGATCTGTGCAGCACTCATTTTTGTAAGAGATAAATCCATCTTCTTACCAGCTAGAACAATTCCTGCAACCATTGCTACAAGGAGCATAACTGCTGCCACTTCAAATGGGATAAGGTACTTTGTAAAAAGTACTACACCAACCATTTGAGTATTTCCAATACCCTCTATCGCTGGATAGAAAGCTTGCATATTTGTAGAAACTATTGGAGCCATAAAAATAGCCACAATCATAACTGCCGCTAAAGTTGCAAGACTTACAACAATAAACTTGTTACCATTTTTCTCTTTAACATCACGAGTTGTATCAAAGAACATCATACCAAAGGCATAAAGAGCCATAACAGCACCAGTGTAAACGATTATCTGAACCGCACCTAAAAAGTCAGCACCTAGAATAAAGAAAAATGCTGATATAAAAATCATCCCTGCTGCTAATGCAGTTAGTGCATATAACGCTTGTGCTGTTGTTACAGTTATGTAAAACATCGCTATCGTTAAAAATGCAAACAGGTAAAATGCTACCGCTTCAAACATACTTCAATCTCCTTAATATGCTAGAGGTGTTTTCTTAACACGCTCATCTTCATGTGGTGTAATTGCACCAAAACCTTCAAACTCTTTTTGTGCATTGTTCTTCATTACATCAATAGGAGTTAGCATCGCTTCATAATCAACAAAGTGCTCACGTTGATCAGATGCATTCTCGTACTCTCCACCATGTGTAATAGCAAGCTCAGGACAAACTTCAGCACAGTATCCACAAAAGATACAGCGACCAAGGTTAATAGTATACTCAGATACTTCCTTACGAGACTCTTCATCAATGCGAGTATCCATACGAATACAATCAGAGATACAGATCTTCTCACAAAGCCCACAACCAATACAACGCTCAGCATCAGACTCCCAAAGACGTTTCATCTCATGAACTGCACGGTAACGTGGTCCAATAGGCATCTTCTCCTCAGGATAAGAGATAGTATGAATATCAAATCTAATCATCTCACGAAGAACTACCCATAAACCAACAAAAAGTTCAAGTTTGAAGGTTCTATCCATAACACGTTTGAATTTTCCCCAACCAGTAGTTGGATAATCTTCAATGTCTACTAAAAAATAACCGTTATCAGCTACGTTTCTATTATTAAACTGTTCCATCATCACCCCTTAAAACATCATCACTAAGCCAGTGATAACAACGTTAATCACTGCTACTGGCATTAGTACTTTCCAGCATAACCACATTAGTTGATCTGGTCTCACATCTGGCCATGCAGCTCTTGTCCATAAGAAAAAGAAGAAGAAAAATGCCATCTTCCCAAGAAGTGCAAATGCTCCAAGAACTGAACCATCACCGAAACCACCTAAGAATAGGATAGGGATTACAAATGAGATAAAGAACATATTTGCATATTCACCGATGAAGAAAAGACCCCATCTCATACCAGAGTACTCAGTACCAAAACCATCAATAATTTCGTGATCATTTGCAATAAGGTGGAATGGTGTACGACCAGTCTCAGCAAACGCAGCGATCCAAAAAAGAACGAAAGCAACAGGTTGTGACCAGAGTATCCAGCCATTTTCTATCTGGTAGTTATTGAAGTCTATCAGTGAAAGTGAACCAACCATCATAATTGGAGCTAAAATAGCAAGACCGGTTACAACCTCATAAGAGATAAATACAGCTGCTGCACGAGCAGCTGAAAGGAGTGAAAACTTATTTGCTGAAGCCATACCACCAAGAAGTGGACCAAAAAGACCAACAGCCATAACACCAAGTACATATAAAATACCGATATTAATATCTGCAACAATCGGGTGAACTTCATATCCAAACAGTGTAAATGCTGGTAAAAATGGAATAGCTGCTGCTGCCATAAATGCAGTAGCAGCAGTAATAACTGGTGCTATTTTAAAGATAGGCCCTACAACATTTGTAGGAATAATATCCTCTTTAGTAAAAAGTTTGATACCATCAGCTCCAACTTGTAAAAGTCCAAAAGGACCAACATTCATCGGTCCAAGGCGACGTTGCATAAATGCAAGTACCTTACGTTCAAAATATGTACCAATACCAGCTAATGCTGAAAATACTAGTAAAATAACAACGACTTTTATAATCGTTTCTATTAGATATGCACTGTCCATATATTACACCTTTTGTATCGAAGCTTTTGCGAAACGGTAACCGTTCACTAATGCCTCTGAGTTTAGTTTAGAATCAAATGTTGGTAAAACTACAATATTTCCTGCAATTTTATTATCACTTACTATTGCTGCAGTAAGCTCGCCATTTGCTGTTTTTACATTTACTGTGTCACCCTCATTGTAGTCTGATGTCTTTAAGAACTCTTCGCTCATATAGACACCACTTATTTCATCAAGGTTCGCTGTTTTATTAGTAAAATCTGTAAATTGTCTTACAGGGTTTGCTAAATAGATTATATCATTTTCTAGCATAAGTGCTTCATCTATCTTGCTTACACTTTCATCAGAACTAACTTCTACACTTAAAGGTGTTAATTTGTAACCACGAATCTCTTCACCTGAATTTGTATAGTAATCATCTAAAGAGTCAAAATCTATTGTGCTAAACGCAGGGTTAGATCCAAGTTCTGCAGTGTAATCAATAGTATTCTGTGCATCTAATCCTAAAGCATTTGCAATATCATTAAGTGTATAACCACCATATGAGAGTGCTGCATTTGTAGGGTTTACTTGCTTGTTAATACTTGTAAGAGTACCCTCTTGCTGGTTGATTGCTGGCATATCTAAGTCGCCATCACCAAGTGCAGAGAGAATGAAGTCACCCTTCGTGTTATAACCAACAGTAGTAGTTCCTGCTTCACTTGATAGTGTGTTAATCATCGCAACACCAAGTGTATTTGTAAGAGTTGGAATCATTACTAACTCAAACTTAGAGTACTTCTCTACAAGTGCTACTAAACGAGCAAGGTTTTTAGAGTGAGGATGATTATAAAGGTCAGGACCAACAATCATAGAGAAAGAGTCCTTTTTCTTCATAAACTTCGCGAGAACATCATCAAAATCATCTTTCATTCCAAGCATTGCTAAAAGTCTGTTGTCATCAACTTCAACCTCTTTGCTTACTTTCTTAGGAACCATCTTAGATTTTTCAACTTCTACTTCTTCCTCTTCGCCTGTCTCTTCGTTCACTTTCATCTCTTTAACGATCTCAACTACTTTCTCTTTTACAGTTTCAGTGACTGTAATAGTTTTAGTAGAGTGAAATGATGCTAAATACTCAACTATATCAGTTGGGAGTTTAGACTTGTCAGCAAATAGATCAAGAATAAGATAGAGTGCAGTCTCTTCTTGAAGTGGCTTATGGTTAATACTTAAGATATTTTTACTTAAACCATCAATAATAGGATCAGCAACTGGGTGGAAATAGAGAGCCGCACCCTTGTTCACTGTTAATGAGTTGTTGAGTGAATATCTAGCATTTGGATTATCAGTTTTGATAGCCGTACCGATACTTACTATAAAGTTAGAGTTCATAGACTCTTTTAAATCACTTCCATAAAGAGTAGTTCCGCTTATCTCAGAATAATCTTTTAAGAAAGTCTGGAAGCTTCTTGCTTCTTCATTAACAAGTTTATATCCGAACTTATCGCTAAGTTTTTGTAAGATATATGCTTCTTCATTTGTAATAGTACTTGTGAAGTTAATCGCATCAGCTTTTTTGAAAGCTTCCACTGCATTTGCAAACGCAACTTCATCTTTAGTCACACCTGCGTTTTGATAGTCAAATCCATAACGACCAGCACCACATAAAGAGACATAGTTCCACTCGTTCATAACACGGTAAATCTTATCTTCAGGATTTTCAATACTTGTATGTTTTACATCGTAGCTTATCTGACATCCAGCAGAACAGTGTCCACAAGTTGCAGGTATACGAGTAAGCTCCCAAGCATTTGACTTGTACATAA
>JALWTK010000123.1 GCA_027082875.1 Sulfurimonas sp.
TATCGCACCTAAAATTTCTTGGTTAGATTCCCTTTGTGTCTCACTTGATTATGTAGATGCCTTGAATGCACAGCAGATGAGAATAAGAAACTATAATCCTTATTATAGTAATGATCAGTACGATAATGCTGATGTAGAGTTTGACATGCTACAGCATATTCGTGCTGGTGTAAGTGCTGGTATTATAGATAATGAGTGGTTTTTATTGACACTTAATGGTGGGCTTTATCAAGGTTCTTATACTGCTGGTTTTGATATGCAAGTCACAGTGTTAAAGTTACAATTTGCTACTTATCAAGAACAGTTAGGCTCACAAGTTGGACAGTTAGAAGATAGAAGATATATGGCTCAATTAGGTATAGGTTGGTAAGTTATCACAAAATAATTACATAAGCAAACAAAATTATTATAATTACTATTATTTATAATAATTTTACTTATTTAAGTATTGATACTCCTAAGTTGATGGTATAATGTCATAAATGAATAGTATGGAGTATAAATATGAGTGAAAAGAAAAAAGATTTTAAAATACCATCGCCGTGGAGACATAAACGCTATGTTGTGTATTCAATAGCAACCATTGTTTCTCTCGTCCTTCCGTGGATTGTCATTAATGGCAACCACTTTTTTCTTCTTAGTTTTGATAAAATGAAGTTGCATTTAGCATTTGTACAGTTTGATATGCAACAGTTATATCTTATGCCTTTTCTTTTAATGCTTCTTTTTCTTGGTATCTTTGGGATGACTGTTGTTGGTGGACGTGTCTTTTGTGGTTGGGTATGTCCTCAAACAGTTTTTCGTGTCATCTATCGTGATCTTATAGAGACAAAGATTCTCAAGCTACGTAAACGTATTAAAAACAAACAGCAAGAGCCTGATATGTCTAAGCCTGAGAATAAGGTGAAAAAAGTTATCGCTGTCCTTATTTGGTCTGTGTTAGCGGTCATTGCGGGTGCTGACTTCATCTGGTATTTTATACCTCCTGAAGATTTCTTTAAATACTTAGCAAATCCTATGGATCATACAACTACTTTTGGTTTCGTTCTTGGTGTAGCATTCTTTCTTATTTACGATATTGTGTTCTTAAAAGAGAACTTCTGTATCTATGTATGCCCTTACTCTCGTGTTCAGTCCGTACTTTATGATGACCATACAGTAATGGCACTTTATAATGAGCATAGAGGTGGACATATTTACGAAGGACATGAAAAAAAGTTTACAAAACAAAAAGAGATTCAAGTAGAAGAACCTCAAGCAGAGTGTACGACCTGTGAATCTTGTGTGACGGTATGTCCGACGCATATCGATATCCGTCAAGGTCTACAGCTTGAGTGTATCAACTGTTTAGAGTGTGTGGATGCTTGTACAACAGTTATGGGTAAACTTGGGAAACCTTCTCTTGTAACATGGTCAAGTGATTATGAGATAGTAGATCAAAAAGGAAAAACAAAATATTTCCGTCCTAAGGTTCTTGCTTATATTGCACTGCTTGTTGGTATTAGTATCATTCTCGGGGTGATGGGAAGTAAAAAAGAGCATATGCTTCTTAATATCAACAAAGAGACCCGTCTTTACTCGACAAAAGCTCTTCCTGATGGTAAGGTCCGTGTTGATAACTCATTTGTATTTTTATTACAAAATACAGAGCATAATAAAATGAAGTTTTACTTTGATGTTATCCCTCCAAAAGGCATGAAAGGAAAGATTATTATCGTAAAACCAGCAAAACCTTTTATGGCAACTCCTGGTGCTAAGAAGAAGAAGATTGTTACCCTTAGAACGACTGATGTCCTTGTAGATGATAAAAGAAAAGACACTATTATCCCTATTACGATTCATGCTTATGCTTTAGATGCTAATGGCAGTAAAAGTACAAAAATTTCTGTCTATAGAAAATCTACTTTTACATACCCAAAAGAGAGTGTTTTAAAGGCAGCAAAATAATATTTTAGAACCTCTACTTTTTCTTAAACTTTTTGTGGTCTTAGTCACCACAAAAGGAAATAACTCCTTTTATCCATGATTATCAACAAAACAAAAATAATATTTTGCTATAATGTCACTCAAAGTTCTCGGACTTGTTAAAATTATCAAAGGATAAAAATGGCTTTTTCAGCAGAAAATAGAAAAGGTACGATTTCTGGTATTATATTTGTTGCAATTTTTGCAGCGGCAGCAACTATGATAGCAGATTTAGCACCAATAAAAGCACTTGGTATTTCTCCCTTAGTAGTCGGTATCGTTATGGGTATCTTTTATGCAAACACTCTACATCAACATATTCCAAGCGAATGGGGAACAGGTATCACTTTTTCAGGAAAGAAAATCCTGCGTTTTGCAATTGTATTTTATGGATTTCGTGTTACATTTCAACAAATTATGGCTGTAGGATTAAGTGGTTTCACTGTTTCTGTTATTATGCTTACAACTACTTTTCTCCTCGGTACATATCTTGGTATAAAAGTTTTTAAAATGGATAGAGATACATCCATGCTAACAGCAGCTGGTGGTGCTGTATGTGGTGCAGCAGCAGTTTTAGCAACGGAGCCAGTTCTTGAAGCTGAAGGTCATAAAACGGCAGTTGCTGTTTCTATGGTTGTTCTCTTTGGTACTATCTCTATGTTTCTTTATCCAGTGCTTTATACTACTATTATAGAAAATGCGACAGGTTTTTTACATATGACACCTGAGCAATTTGGTATTTATACAGGTGGAACTATTCATGAGGTTGCACAAGTTGTAGCAGTTCCTGCCTCTATCCCAACATCAACTATTCATGATACAGTCATGGTAGGTGGTATGGCAATGTCTCCTGAAGAAATGCATACTCAAATGGCAAACTCAGCGGTAATTGTAAAAATGACTCGTGTTATTTTAATCGCTCCAATGCTTATAGTTCTTGGTCTTTATCTCTCTATGCAAGCGAAAAAAGCTGGAGGGGAAGGTAATGGTTTAACACTGACTATTCCTTGGTTTGCAGTTTACTTTGTTGGTATGGCAGGATTTTATTCTATTTTAGTAACATACTTTGGGCTTAAAGCAGATACTCTTTCAAGCACAGCAGTACTTCTTAACTCTATTATTGGAAATATTAATCAAGTAGATACTTTCCTTCTTACTATGGCGATGACAGCTCTTGGTATGGGAACAATCTTTTCTAAATTTAAAGGCTTAGGTCTTGCACCACTTTATACTGCAGGTAGTATGTTTGTATGGCTTGTTGTTGGTGGATTTATTGTAACAAAGGCTGTTACTGCAATTTTATAAGCACTTTTTTTAAGGCTACTATTTAAAAAAAGAGTATATAATCTTATAAAAATAGTTCATAGGAGTCAGAAGTTATGTCGCACTTACCTAGTACACTTAACTCTTTTTGGCTCTGGAGAGAAATCTCCTCGAAACTCGGTGTCTCTAATCCTGCTTATAAGTACTGGAAAAATACACTGAGTCTCAAACTCAATAACAAATATGTCTTTTTAAAAAAAGACACACTTCCTCAGAAACATCTTCATATTCAAGAGATACTTACGGACCTTTCTGGACACCTTCCTATTAAGTTCGCATCGGATCAACTTCATGTAAATGAACATCTTTTTTCAAGTGATAAAATGAAACTTCATAAAGAATTTGAGTATAAGTTTGTCGAAGATGTAAAGTTTGTAAACATTAGGAAATTTTTTCGTGAAAATGGCATAAGAGTAGGAAAAAATTCTCTTGTGCAGTTGGGAAAACTTAGAGATTTAGAGTTTACACCTGAGTCCACATTTTATAGACTCAAAGATGACTATGCGGTAGTGGTTTACGACTGATGAACTCTTTTTTTATTGAGTATCGTGATCCTCTTTTCTCGATAATTGTTTTTTTTGTTATTATTTTTATGATAGCTTTTTTCTCTTACTGGTGGAATAAATATCGTTATAGTGAAGACACGAAATATCTTACAAACTTTTTAGATCAGTTCTCTACTCTTCCCTCAAAAGAGGAACTTCGAGTACTCATAACAAGTGGTGATCTCTCTGAAAAATCATGGCTTCTTCTTGCTACTTCATACTATAAAAATGGAGATTACGAGAAGAGCATCGAAATTTATAATGAACTTCTGAAAATCTGTAAT
>JALWTK010000124.1 GCA_027082875.1 Sulfurimonas sp.
TCAAAATACGACTATAGCGATTTACTAGAGTACTAAACATCCATTCCTTCTTCTAACACTTAAAACCCCACAACCTTCTTTTTTTATGAAGTGACTTCAAGAGTCACTTCAGTTTATACCTACTACTCATTTTTACGATCTACTATATTGTAATAAATACACGGTTTTCCGTATATTATACAATATATAAGCTACTTTATATAAATTATACATAACTATTTATCTAGTATATACTATATAATATACAAATAAAATATTATTTTACATTATTATATGTATATTTAAGTAAGTATTCCGTATAATTCTACTTATGCAAATTAATGATTTATTTAATATTCTTCACAACTCACTAGAGTCCCAAAACAATGGTAAAAAAATATCTCTCAAAGATATGGCTGCATCCTTTGGTATCTCTATGCGAACATATCAAGACTGGAAGCTCGGGCGTGCAAAACCTCAAGCTGCTGCTACAGTGATACAAATGTTAGGAAGACTAGAGGATGATGAGATTATTAGAGCAGTTAGAAAAATAAATAAGTTAGAGGGTTAATGAGATGAGTGCACTCACTAAAAATGAACGCGACGGCCTAGAAGATGTCTTTTTATCAATACATACAAACCATGACAAATACAAAAAGATAAAAGATTTAGCGACACTACTACTTTCAAAAGAGAGCAGAATACAACTCAAAAAGCTCATTAAAGTGGCTAAATATGGACTAAAAGAGATGAAATTGCCACAGTTTATCACTAAAACAAGTAAAAAGAAGAAAAATTTAAGCAAATAAAGTATAAAGTATCTCTAGCTGAATTATTTCATTGCGATGAAAGTTCGGAAAATATTTTAATTCAAGGGTAATTTATGAATAAAGCACAATTCGTAGAATTAGTACAGACAAGTGGTGAGTACAAAACTAAAGTAGAAGCAGAAGCTGCAATTAAAGCATTTACTGATGCTGTTACAACTGCATTAGTTCAAAAAGAAGATGTTTCTTTAGTAGGTTTTGGTAGCTTTGCTGCAGCACTACAAAAAGGTAAAAGTGGTAAAGTACCAGGTACTGATAAAACTTATACTACTCAAGATAAAATGGTTCCTAAGTTTAAAGCTGGTAAAGGTCTTAAAGACCGTGTAGCTTCAGGCAAATAGTCATTCTAAATATTGTCACATCCTGTGACAATATTTACCTCTTCACATGAATTTATCTTCATTTACTTCATTTTTTAAAAAAACACCAAACAACCTTATTGTTCCTGATACAATACTTGTAAAGAAGCTCAAAAACCTCTCTTCTCAAAGTCATCTACTTGTATATAAAGATGTCAAAATATACCACCATACTTTAGCATATAACATAAAACTCATGCTTGTCGACAAACTACGTGGGCTTTATCTCTTTGAGACAAAAGAGTGGACATACGATGAACTAAAAAATGCACAGATAAAAAAAGCGACAAAACAGAACAGAGGTGAAAACACCTTAGCTTATGAGAAAACACACGATCTTATTCGTCAAAAATTCAATGAAGTCACACATAATGATGGTGTCCCGATATTTAACTTTCTTTTGATGGAAAATTTAAATGCTGATGAGTATGAGCATTTAAATAAATCATTTCAAGAACTTCTTCCACGAGAAAAAGTCATCTTTAGTGATGCAAGTGAAGCCGATATCTTTAAAAAACTTCAAGCAGTAAGTGAAGAGGATGAAGAGTTGCCTCCTATAGACTCTATTTTAGGAACACTTCTTATCCAATACACCATACTTGACCAGAAAAATAAACCACATTTTTGTAACAAAGAGCAAATAGCATTTATTGATTCTGATTTAACAAACAGCTATGAACTTCGAGGAGTCTCCAGCAGTGGCAAGAGTAAGATACTTCTCTTAAAATCCCTTCTTGAAGTTCTTAATAAAACAGCAGAAAAGATTATTATTCTGAAGCCAACTACTCTTGCTTGTGATATTTTCAAACAAGATCTCCTCAATCTCATTGAGCATGCTATTATTGAATTCAATTTGGAAGCTATTGAGATTATTACACCTCTGATGCTCATAAATAGACACCTAAAGAAACTTGGCAAAGAGAAAATAAGTCAGATAGAGATCAACCCTCGTATTTTAAAGAAAAACTATCACTTTGCAGATATTATTCTCTGTGATGATGCTGATATCCTAGATAAAGAATTTATTGGCTATCTGAAACACTTACAAGTAAAAAGACGACTTGTTCTTGTAAAACAAGAGGAGTCAATAGAAGAAAATCAACTGCAAATAAACTATCGCCAAAAGAGACAGAGCTTTAACTTTTACAAAACAAATCCACATGCAAAAGCTCTACATATAATAGAGAGACTTAGTGTCAATGAGTCTAAAAATATTTTTGTTGTTTGTAATGAGAGTTCCAGAGAAAAACTCACAGAAGATCTCCATTCCTTTATTCGCCAAACACCACAGAGGATAGAAAGTTCAGTACATCTTATAAACCAAGATTTTTCTAATATATCTTTTTGTGAATATGAAGATATTAATAGTTTAAAGGTTGATCATATTATATTGATGGATTTATGTTCAGTCAGTGAAAACTTGCTAGAATATGCCATTAATTTATCAAACTATAGTGCAGATATTCTTTACGAAGAAGAGTGCCTTAAGATACAAAACCTAAGGAGTAAATATGAACAAAGTAGTAAAGAGTGAGTCAGAGTGGAGAGCACAGCTGAGTCCTGAAGCTTTCTCAGTATGTAGAATGCATGGCACAGAAGCTCCATTTTCTGGAGAATTTTACGACTATAAAGGTGAAGGTACTTACAAATGTATATGTTGTGGAGCACCTCTTTTCGAGTCAGATACGAAGTTTGATTCTGGGACAGGTTGGCCTAGTTACTTTGAAGCTATAGAAAATGCAATCACTGAAATAAAAGATAGTACACATGGGATGATACGCATTGAAGTTGTTTGTGCTACTTGTGATGCACATCTAGGGCATGTTTTTCCTGACGGTCCAGCTCCCACAGGACAGCGCTACTGTATCAATTCTGTATGTTTAACACTTGAGGAACAATAAAATGACAAAAAAAATTCTTACACTTCTCCTATTTAGCAGTACTCTCTTCTTCTCAGCTTGTGGATCTAATTCTTCTGCACCGGAGAAAAAATCTCCAAGTAGTGTTGCCAAAGTAAGTAGGCAGATGCCAGATACAGCCGATACACTCAATCCTATAGTAGTTTTAGACACAACTATGGGACCTCTTGAGATAGAACTCTTTCCTGATGTAGCACCACTTGCTGTAGAGAACTTCATGACACATATAAAAAATGGCTACTATAACCATGTAGCATTTCATAGAATTATTAAAGATTTTATGATCCAAGGTGGAGATCCTACTGAAAGTGGTCGTGGTGGGGAAAGTATCTGGCATAAGGATTTCAAAGATGAGTTTAAGGATAAAACTTTTGACAAGGCCGGAGTACTTGCAATGGCAAATCGTGGTCGTGCAACCAATGGTAGCCAGTTTTTTATTACAACAGCACCAACTCCTTGGCTTAATGGACATCACACTATATTTGGTCAAGTTACACCGGCCTCTATGGCGACTTTAGCGAAGCTAAACAATACTCCAGTTAATGGAAGTAGACCAAAAAAGCGTGTAGAAATTATAAAGGCTTATGTAAAAAGCGAAGGGAAATAGATGGAAATCCAGACTATGAAAAAGCTCGAAGAAGAGGCAATGAAAAAAAGTAGCACAGACTTTACACGCTTAGGTTTTGCTCTCTTTTTTATGATAGGTGTTTTAACCTTTAGCTTTTTAAGTAATGGTGGCATTCCTAACAATATGTTCTTAGCAGTAGCGGCACTTATAGGTGCTTATATGGCTATGAACATAGGAGCAAATGATGTTGCAAACAATGTAGGACCGGCAGTTGGGTCTAAAGCTATGACTATGACTATGGCTATCATAATAGCAGCAATTTTTGAAGCAGGCGGTGCACTCATCGCTGGTGGAGAAGTTGTAAAAACCATCAAAAAAGGGATCATTGATATCTCTGCATTTGGTGGGAATGCTGATCCTTTTATCTGGGCAATGATGGCGGCCCTCCTAGCAGCTGCTCTGTGGCTAAACTTCGCAACTATGATGAAAGCTCCTGTATCGACAACCCACTCTATAGTCGGTGGCGTTATGGGTGCTGGTATCGCAGCCGCTGGATTTAGTATAGTTTCATGGACAACTATGGGTAAAATTGCAGCTTCATGGGTAATATCTCCTGTTCTTGGTGGGCTTATAGCTGCCGCCTTTTTATATGCTATCAAAAAATCTGTTCTCCATAAAAAGAATAAGGTTAAAGCAGCACAAACATGGGTTCCTGTTTTTGTAGCCATTATGTCTTGGGCATTTACTACATACCTAACACTCAAAGGACTCAAAAAAATCTGGCCACAGGTTGTAGATGTACTGAATCTTCTACCACTTGTAAGTATAGAGATGAGTAAAAAACCGACATTTTTAACTGCACTAATTATGGGAGGTGTTGTTGCGGTATCTGTATACTTTATAGTAAAAGTAAAACTGGCATCAAGTACTCAAAAAATGAAAAATTCAAAAGAGTCTGTTAATGTACTTTTTACAATCCCTCTTATCTTTGCAGCCGCTCTACTCTCTTTTGCACATGGAGCAAATGATGTAGCAAATGCCATCGGACCACTTGCTGCTATAAACGATGCTGTAGTGAATGGTGGTATCTCTTCTAAGGCGAGTATTCCCTTATGGGTTATGGGAGTGGGAGCATTAGGTATAGTTCTTGGTCTTGGGCTTTATGGTCCTAAGCTTATTAGAACTGTTGGAAGCGAAATAACTGAACTCGATCAGATCCGTGCCTTTTCTATCGCTATGGCTGCCTCTATCACTGTTATTCTCGCTTCACAGTTGGGACTTCCTGTATCTTCAACTCACATTGCAATCGGTGGTGTTTTTGGTGTTGGGTTTTTAAGAGAGTATCTGTATAAGAATGATAGCACGGATCTCATCAAAGAAGACAAAGATATCATAAAAGATGAAAAAATCGTTCGCTCTGCATATAAATCTGAACTTGCAAACTTAGAACAAAAAGAGCAAAAGAGTAAAGAAGAGTATGAAAGGATAGTAGAACTCTATAAACTAGTTGCTGCTGAAGGCAAACTCATAAAAAGCACTAAAAAACATATAAAAGAAGCTAAGAAAGTCGAGTATGTAAAACGCGATGCCGTGAAAAAGATCATTGCTGCATGGATTATCACCGTACCAGCAGCGGCTATATTAGCTGGAGTTTTATTTTATATGATTCGTGGGATTATGATTTAATAAAAAAGCACTTATACTTTACAGTGTAAGTGCCTTATGGAGTTTCAAAGCCTGTACATGTTCATAGACATCGTGAACTCGTATAATAGAAGCTCCATTCCTTACCGCTTCTAGGTGAATAGCAACTGTACCGCCTAAGCGATTTTCTACACTAGAGTTATCAATATGTCCTATCATCGACTTTCTTGAAGCTCCTACTAAAAGTGGGTAGCCTAGTGATAAGAAGTGTTCCATATGTTTTATAAGCATAAGATTATCTTCGAGTGTTTTTCCAAATCCGATACCTACATCAAGTGCTATTTCTTCTATACCAAACTCTTTAGCCTTACTTGCACGAGACTCTAAAAAACTACTTACCTCATCTAAGATATTTGTATACTTTGGGTTTTCTTGCATAGTTTCTGGTTTACCCTGCATATGCATAATGACAACCTTTGCCTTATACTTTGCAGCGACTCTACAGACTTCATCATTTTCTAAGCCTGTGATATCATTAACTATATCAAAGCCTCTTTCAAGAGCATACTCTATCACTTCGGGCTCAAAAGAGTCTATACTAAAAGTAACTTGCTCATAAAGTTTATACTTTTGTATAAGATTGCATATTGGCTTCACTCGAGAGAGTTCTTCTTCTACAGATACACTCTTCGTATTTGGAGCAGAGGAAACACCACCTATATCTATGATACTAGCACCCTCTTCTATCATCAGTTCTATTTTTTTTATAGCGGACTCATTTGTAAAGCGACTTCCTGAGAAAAAGCTATCATCATTGGCATTTATAATGCCCATCACTTCTACAGTATCTGGCTTGTTAACATTTACTATAGTTTTAAGCTTAGAAGCCAACTCTTTAAGTCCAAAGGGCTGTGCAAGTTCTTTACGAGAAAGTTTTTGCAGTTGTGCTGTTGTAGCTATGAGTAGGCAGTCTACTTTTGGAGTTTTTGCTAAAACAGTTCCACGAGGTACCGCAAGATCTGCACCTATGGAAAGGGCATCTTGCTTGAGTATATTTGCTCCACCGACATTGAGATCTTTTATACTTATAATATGTGTTTTTGCTTTGGATGCTAAAATTGAGATGCCACCTCCATCTACACCGAGCTGCTCCAAAAAGTGTTTGACATTTATATCTGTATTTAACTTTTCTACTAGCATTATCTCTCTCTTGCAAAACTCATAAGTATCATAGCTAAGACACTTTGTGGTCTTGAATTAAGAGTTAAGAGTCTATATGCTTTGTCAAAATTATCTAATTGCAAGGGAGTAAGGATAAGCATATCCGTTACAGTAGCTCTGTAAAAAAGTGCTTGAACAAGATCTTTTGCATCCTCTTTTTTAGTCCGTGCATGCTCTTTTAAAAAAGCAAAAACTTCTTTATAATCAAGTCTTGCAAGATTGAGTTCTATCTCTATCTTCTGATGAGAAGAGTTTACCTTGAGTACAGGTAAACGCGAGCGAACAGTAGGTAAAAGGTTTGATTTTGTTGGGCTTATGATGATAAACTCTATGTTTCTTGGGGGTTCTTCTAGAAGTTTGAGTAGAGAGTTTTGTGCGATATCGGTGAGGTCACTTGCACCTAAGATGATGTACTTTGTTTGAGACTCACTTATGTAAGACTCAGCAAGAACAGCTTTGGCGTGTTCTATCTTAAAACTTTCATCAGTCACAACAAACTTTACAACACGAGAGGGAGCCAACTCCTCTTCCAGTCTCATCACCTCAGCTTCGATATCATCAGAAATGACAATATGTCCTTTGACCTCACTATGAGCTTGCATCAACCTCTCCAAACATTGTCGCATTTAATGAGGCATCAAAAAGTTTATAGAGTTGTAAAAGTTTTATATCTAGACTCTTATCGTAAGACTTGAGAGTAAATGCATCATTGAAATCTTCATCAAACATCCAGAAATAACTATTGTCTTTTCTCTTAGCTATATCACTGCGCTTATCATCGCCTTTACCAATGTACCAGAAGAAATAGTCATCTTTATGAGAAAGTGAAATCATATCATCAACAACATCTATCATTTCCCCACCGCTAATCGAAGCATAATGCACAAAAAGTGCATCTATGCTCACAATAGGAATAAGAGGACGATCTGGTGACTCAGAATTCAGAGAGGAGAGTATATATTGCTCTAGCCATTTACGTTTCTCATCAGTGATAAGAATAATACTCTTTCCCTGAAGTACCTGCTCAAGTGCAAATGCTGTAGTCTTAGACCACTCAAAACGTTGCTCTTCAAGCCAAGAGAAACTCCCACCCTCTTCTCGGATAGCGTCTAAACTCCACTGAGCGAAATCAGGTGTGAAAGAGTTAGGCATCAGACTACTTATCTAACTCATAAGTATCATGAAGCCCACGAACAGCGAGTTCAGCATACTTCTCATCTATTACCATAGAGACTTTTATCTCAGATGTTGCAATCATGTTAATGTTAATGTTGTTATCTGCCATTGTGGAGAATGCACGAGCAGCAACACCAGTATGACTTCTCATACCAACACCAACAACCGAGACTTTGCAGATATCTTCATTATAAGAGTCATCTTCTATCTCGCCATCTTTTACAAAACTATCTACCACATTTTTTGCATCTTGCAGATCACCTACAGGAACAGTAAAGTCTATGTTGGTTGTCCCATCATGTGCCTTGTTCTGAATAATCATATCTACATTTACCTCAGCAGTTGCTAACTTGTTAAAGATATCAGATGCTATGCCAGGACGATCTTTTACACCCATAAGTGAGATACGTGCTTGGTTTCTATCGAGTGCTATTCCGCTTACTAATGGTGCTTCCATAATATTTTCCTCTTTTGTTATTAGCGTCCCCTCTTCGTTGGAGAAGCTTGTTCTTGTAACTAAGTTTACATTGAGTTTCTTCGCCATCTCAACGGAACGGTTCTGAAGGACCTTTGCTCCTAGTGAAGCGAGTTCTAACATCTCTTCATAAGAGATCTTCTCAAGTTTCTTTGCCTTAGGCTCAATACGTGGGTCAGTTGTAAAGATACCACTTACATCAGTATATATCTCACATAAATCAGCCTGCAGTGCTCCCGCAATCGCTACTGCAGAGAGATCGCTTCCTCCACGACCTAGAGTAGTTACATCACCCTCTTCATTAACACCTTGAAAACCAGCTACAACTATAATTTGACCTTTTTTGATAGCTGATTGCATCACTGCTGGATCTATTCTCTCTATACGAGCCTTTGTATGATGTACATCTGTTACTATTCCTGCTTTTCGACCAGTCATTGCCGTCGCATCATGCCCCATCTCTTGAAGAGCTATAGAAAGTAGTGAAGCGGTCACACGTTCACCAGCACTCAGAAGCATATCCATCTCTGGGGCACTTGGATTTTTTGAAAAATGCTCTGCATACCCCACAAGTTTGTTCGTCTCTCCACTCATAGCAGAAACGACTACTACAACATCATTGCCCTCTTTTACAGTGGCACTTACACGGTTAGCTACATTTTGGATACGATCTAAATCACCAACACTTGTACCACCAAATTTTTGAACTATTAACATCTACAATAATCCCTCATGTTTAAAATAATTTACCACTTTCTCATAGACAGGCTTTTTAAAATGTGCCGTTAGACTAAGCACATCTTCTACATTCACAAATTTATGATCTGAAAATTCAGGATGCTCTGTTGCAAGGTTTATCTTTGCATCTTTTCCTAATTTTAGAAGAAAGTAGCGCTGTATCTGCCCCTTATAAGGTTTCATTTTATCTGCTATCTTACTTGGAAAGTCATAAGAGATCCACTCTGGATACTCTGCCACAATCTCTGCATCAAGTGTCCCTATCTCCTCTTCCATCTCACGAAAAAGTGCTTCTTTAACCTCTTCACCCTTGTCAATACCACCCTGAGGAAACTGCCAAATATCTAAAAGATCATTGCGCTGTGCAATAAAGATCTCTTTTTTCTCTGGATAACGGTGTGAAACAATAATCATCGCCACATTGGGACGATATTCTCTTTGTATGCTCATATTTGCACCTATATTATAATTATCGCGATTATACAGAATTTGTAATTAAAAGAAGATAATTTAAGATTTTTGGCTACAATTGTTTACTTTATTATGTGGAGATTCTATGCAAACTAGAAGAGATGAAGAGTACTATAACAAGATGATAGAAGCTTATATCGGCAAAGAGGAGGAGACACTCTGGTACCAACTAGCCTTCTCGAAGTTCAATTTTAATGGTGTTGACACCATAAGATGGAACTGGTCTTGGTGGGCTTTTGGTCTTGGATTTTTATTTTTACTCTACCGCAAGCAGTATACACCTGCACTACTTCTATTCTTTATCTCTGTGAGTGTTGGGATAATTCCTTTTATGAGTATAGTTATTATGGTGCTCTCTGGTGGTTACAGTACTTACTTTGTCTACAAGGGTTTTAAAAGTAAACTCTTAGAGGTAGAAGCAAATATTGAAGATGAAGAGACACGTATAAAAACTATGCGAGAAGTAGGTGGTTATAACCAATGGGTAGTTTGGCTCTATATAGGTTTTATACTTCTAATGGGTACGATGGTGCTTATTATGATTTCACCATTTCTTATGCAGTAGACTATGCTTTTATACATACACATCCCATTTTGCGACTCCAAATGTTCATACTGTGCCTTTAACTCCTATGTCGATAAGTTCCATCTTAAACGCGACTATATGCTCGCTTTAAAAAAACAGATGAGTTTTGAGCTTGAGAGATTTGGGGCAACTGAAAACTCCATAGAAACACTTTTTATAGGGGGAGGGACACCATCTACTGTAGCTCCTGAACTCTATGCCCCACTCTTTGCACTTCTGCAACCCTATCTTCAAAAAGGCTGTGAAATAACAAGTGAAGCGAATCCTAATAGTGCTACTTATGAGTGGCTAGAGGGAATGAAAGAGCTTGGTGTTAACCGTATTAGCTTTGGTGTGCAAAGTTTTAATACAGAAAAACTTAAACTTCTCAACCGAGCTCATACACCACAGATGGCGAAAGATGCACTTTTAAATGCAGAGAAAATAGGCTACAAGAATCTCTCTCTTGACCTTATCTATGCTACTCTAGGAGACACAAAAGAGCTCTTGCAAAATGATATAGAAACAGCATTTACACTCCCTATAAATCATCTCAGTGCCTATGCTCTTACCATAGAAGAAGGAACTGCCTTTGAGTATAAACCACAAATGAGTAGTGAGCAACTCTCTCTTACTTCATGGATTTTTGAGACCATAGAATCTCATGGCTTTAAGCAGTATGAGATAAGTAACTTTGGTTCTTATGAGTCTGCACACAACAAAGGCTACTGGCTCTATAAAGAGTACATGGGTGTTGGTGCTGGAGCAGTTGGTAAGCTTGGACTCACACGTTTTTATCCTACTCCAATCATAGAAGAGTATATAAAAAACCCACTCAAAATAAAAGAAGAGTGTTTAGAGTTAGAAGATAAAAAGATCGAACAAATATTTTTAGGAATGCGTTCTTCTATCGGTGTGACACAGTCTCTTCTTTCCCCAAGTGAACTCAAACAAGCCAAAATGTTAGTTGAAGAAAAAAAACTTCTCATAAATAAAGGAAGATTTTACAATCCAGACTATCTTTTAGCAGATGAAATCACCCTCTTTTTAACTACATAATCACCTTTTAATCATTCTTTAGATAAAATCCATCTCAAATTATACAAAGGTTCGCTATGTTTGGTATGGGTTTTACCGAGATACTTCTTATCTCTATCATTGCAATTCTCTTTTTAGGTCCTGATAAACTTCCAGGTGCTATGGTAGATATTGCTAAATTTTTTCGTAGTGCAAAAAATGCCATTGGCAGTGTCAAAGACACTCTTGAAGAGGAGATACACGTAGCCGACATTCAAAAAGAGGCTCTTGCTTATAAAGAGCAGCTTATGAAAGCAACAGATATCAAGGGACAAGTCGGTGCACAGTTTGACTCCATTACAGCTGCCATAGAAGATGATGATGTCGATGTTGTTGTTGATACTAAGCCAAATGAACCCCAAGAAGTAACCTTTAAGAAAAAGAAAAAAAAAGAAGAAGTAACTGATGTTTAATGAACTCCGTCCCCACCTTGTAGAACTTAGAAAACGCCTTGCTATCTCAGTAGGTAGTCTTATTGTCATGTTTTTTGTAATGTTTTTCTTTCATGAACCACTCCTTAACTGGATGGTAGAGCCACTTAACACTGCACTCATAGAAGTTGGGAAAAAGTCTGTCCATGCAGCGGATGGGATGATCACTACTTCTCAAGTTGGTGGTGCTTTTTTCGTAGCACTCAAGGTGGCATTTTTTGCTGCTATTATGGGAGCATTTCCTATTATACTCTCTCAGATTTGGTTCTTTATTGCACCGGGACTGTATGCAAGTGAGAAAAAAATGGTTATTCCTTTTGTAGTGGGTGGGACTATTATGTTTGCCAGTGGTGTACTCTTTGCATACTATGTTGTAACACCATTTGGATTTGACTTTCTCATCACCTTTGGTAGCTTCAAGTTCACCCCTCTTATCAATATTGAAGATTATGTCGGCTTTTTTACCAAGATTATGTTTGGATTTGGACTTGCATTTCAGCTCCCTGTATTTGCCTACTTTTTAGCACTTTTAGGACTTGTCAATGACAAACAAATGATGTCATTTTTCAAGTATGCTATCGTTATCATCTTCATAGTTGCAGCACTACTTACACCTCCAGATGTACTTACACAACTTCTTATGGCTGGACCACTTGTCATACTTTATGGTTTATCTATTCTCATAGTCAAGGCAGTAAATCCTGCTGAAGATGAAGATGAAGATGAAGATGAAGATGAGGATGAAGATGAGGATGAGGAAGATGTCAAAAAAATAGAAGAAGCAAAGCAGTAACACTTATGCCTACAGCAAAAGAGTTACTCACACAGAGCTATGACTTTACTCTCCCTGAGGAGCTTATAGCCACACACCCTGCTTCACCCCGTGACCATGCAAAGCTTCTTGTCTACAACCGAGAAACTGACACTATCACTCATACCTATTTTTATGATTTTGAAAAATATATTCCAAAAGAGTGTGCACTTCTTTTTAATAATACTAAGGTTATAAAAGCTAGACTATTTGGACATAAGCCTAGTGGTGGAAAGATAGAACTTCTTATAAACCGTGCTTTAACCGCCAACGATATCAATGTCTATATCCGCGGAAAAGTCAAAGTCGGAACAGCCATAAACTTCGATGAAAACTTAGTGGCGAAGGTGATCGCTCTACATAGGGATGGTAGTCGGGAGGTGAACTTCTTTCAAGAGGAAAAACTCCTTCGTTTTGAAGAGCTACTTCCAATTATAGACAAAATAGGGCACATTCCTCTGCCTCCCTATATACAAAGAGCAGATGACGAGAGGGATGCCAATGAGTACCAAAGTGTCTTTGCTAAAGCAGAGGGAGCAGTAGCAGCACCTACTGCATCTCTACACTTTACAGATGCACAGCATAAGAGAGTCACCAAGGCATTTAAACATGCTTACCTTACTCTGCATGTAGGAAGTGGAACTTTTAAGCCTGTGGATGCAGATATAATCACTGATCACCCTATGCACTCTGAATATTATGACATCTCAGATAAAGCAAAAGCCATCCTTGACTCAGATATACCTGTACTCAGCATCGGAACAACATCAACAAGAACAGTAGAGTTTTATGATAAGCATGGAAAGGTACAGAGAGGCGAAGCAAATCTTTTCCTACATCCGCAAAACAAACCAAGCAGAGTAAATCATCTACTGACAAACTTCCATCTGCCAAAATCGACACTACTTATGTTAGTTGCTTCATTTGTGGGACTAGAAAAAACGCAAGAGTTATATACTGAAGCCATAAAAGAGAAGTATAGATTCTACTCTTATGGTGACGCTATGTTGATTATTTAAATATTAATCCATTTGCCATTTAAAAATCAAGCTCCCATACCCTTGGACTATATTCCCAATTCGGTATGTAACGCCACCCTGTGTATTATCAGCCTGAACACTCATAACTCGTCCTCCAAGTTCTAAATCAACTGCATCTCCAAGGTGGATATTAGCACCCAAATCTCCTCCAAAGTAAGGATCAGAAAACGTACGAGAAAATGTCTCTGGGACACCACTACTATTTTTCGCTCTTACCTTAGCATTCATCAGTCCAGCATTTGCACCTAGGTAAAAATTTAATACTTTACTAACATTAAATTTATACTGAATAGCTAAACCATATGTTGTCAGATAATCATACTGCGAACCAGAGTCAAAGAAATAAGCTCCAGATAAAAATATTCTAAAGTCTTCGCTCTCTGCACCTATTTTTAATCCAACATTTTCTAAAGAAACAGAGCCCTGAGTATTACTTGTGCGTACGCCATATTCATAATCTACACTACTATATCCACCTTCAATACCTACTAAAGATTTTGTTTGAGAGTAAAAATTCTCATCAGCAAAAGTTGTACTACCTAAGAGTAAAGAACTTACTACTACTATACTTTTTATTTTATTTTTCATTATTTCCCTTTTTTACTTAAACTCTCTAGATATTACTAAATTATCCAAAGTGATTGTACTTGATAAAGTTGTTGAGACTTCCAGCTCTACATATGCTCGTCCACTATCATTATTTCCAGGGCAATTTTGTATACCATCGTCCATAGAGTCATGTATACTATGAATAGTTAATCCAAGAGATGTTGTGCTTACTGTATAAGTAAAATTAGAATTTCTAAAAGTATCTGGAGCACCATCTAGTTCTATATAAATTCTGTATATAGCATGATCTAAACCTGCTGGTAAATTAAGTGTATCAGCTACTAACCCTGTACCTCGGAGTGTATGCTTTATAGCCTCTCCAAGTTTTACTGTTTTGTTGATATCATTTTGTGCACCAACAAGATTTACTGAGAGTATGACATCCTTTGCTGCTAAATAGTAGTCATAATTAATATCTATCTCGGCTAAACCATTAGAGTCAAATGTAGCACTTGGGGCAACAGCTGTGGCTACCCACTCTTGAGCATTTAAACATCTGTCTTGCCTAAAGTTATTCCCCATTGCAAAACCTAAGTTACTAGTTGTATTCCCTTCAAACTGATCAACTAATCCTAGTGTATAATTGCTATCCCCTGAATTATAAACTATATCCCACTTTCCTGATGCATTGAAAGTATAAGCATCTCCGAATGTCATTAAGATGTCATCACTATCTACTACAGTAGAAAAACCAGCAAATACTTCTGCATTTGCTGCTGCGGTTGTACCACCATTTACAGGGGAAGATAAAGTTAATATACCATTAGAGTATCCACTTCCACCATTCGTGATCTCTATATAAGAGACTGGATAACGAACAAGAGTAGATGCTGCAGCATTTACTCCACTACTATTTGTATTTGGAATGAACTCTATAGTCGCACCAGGTCTATAGCCAGAGCCTACAGAATCTACACTAACAGAAGCTATACCATAACCTATAGTTGCAGATGCTTGTGCATCCACTGTTGCTGAACCACCTGAAATACTTATAGTATCATCAGAGTAGCCTGTACCACCATTTTTTAGCTGTATCTCTTTAACACTATACCCCACTGTTGCATTAATATCAGCATTGCCATCTCCGTTTCCTGTTGTATCAATAATTATATTTGTATAACCACTACCAGAAGATAATATATTTAAGGATAAAATAGCACCGCTAGCATCTACTTTTTTCACATTTACAGTAGCTCCACTACCGTCACCACCGACAACAAGACCATCACCAGCTTTATAGTTTGCTCCTCCATTATTAATCACTAATGATCTTAAGGAACCAGTGGCTTCTAAAACAGCAGTAGCATCAAAGTTATCATCACCACCACTAGCATTTACATCTGGTGCAGATGTATAGCCTTGTCCAGGGTTATCAAGTGTGATAATCGGCTGTCCAGTAGTTGTAGACACATCTTTTGTAAAGAATGTTCCAGTTGTAGAGAGCACTGCAGTACCAACAAATCCACTTCCTGTTCCTTGTACAGTTACAGTTGGTGCTGTCACATACTCTTTACCCGGGTTTATAATATTTACTTCACTTATGCCACCATAGTTTGAGAGATATGCAGTCGCTGAAAAATTACCATCACCACCTGCTAATGTCACTGATGGTGCAGTAGAGTAATTACTCCCACCATTAGTAAGATTGATTTG
>JALWTK010000125.1 GCA_027082875.1 Sulfurimonas sp.
AAATCAAGAGACAAATAAACAAGATTTAGAAGATTTTGAGTTTAGTTTTATAGAGCTTCCTAAGTTTAAAAAAGAGCTAAAAGAGTTAACAACTATACTAGACAAATGGATATACTTTATTCAAAATGCGAGTAATCTAAGCTTGGTTCCAGAGCAATATAAGGATATAAAAGAGTTTCAAGAAGCTTTCGACATAGTAACCCAGACTTCATGGAACACAAAAGAGTTAGAAGTTTACGAATATATAAGTCTTAAAGAGTTCGATGAGATAAATGCTCTGAGAACAGCAGAGAGAAAAGGCATGGAGAAAGGCATGGAGAAAGGTCTGGAGAAAGGTATGGAGAAAGAGAAACTTAAAATCGCAAAAAACTTATTGGATGTATTAGATAATGAGACAATAGCTTTAAAAACAGGGCTAAGCGTAAGTACAATTCAAAGATTAAGATAAAAGGAAAAAAATGAGAGTAAAAAAGCAAGCATTCACAATGATAGAATTAGTATTTGTTATAGTAGTTTTAGGTATTTTATCTGCAATAGCTATTCCAAAATTTGCAGCGACAAGAACAGATGCTCAGATAAGTAAGGGTCGTGCTGATATATCTTCTATACGTTCAGCTATTATGACTGAACGCCAAAGTCGACTTATTACTGGTGATAGTAAATTCATAGAAGTTGGTACAGGTAGTGATGGCAATGGCAATCCTCAACTAGATAAAGGTGCTCTTTTTGGTGGTGTTTTAACATACGGCATCAAAGACAGTGCGACTGCTGGTCACTGGACAAATACTGGTGGATATAGTGATGTAAACACTACCACTTATAATTACCAAGTTAGTCAAACACCTGTGAGTTTTACATATACGAGAAGTAATGGTGTTTTTACATGCAGTAAAACTAGCGGAAGTGCTAAATCTAAAGAGTATTGTGGCAAGTTGATTGATTAAGAACCATAAGCTCTTTTATACCCTCTCCGTTATAGGCTCACCTCTTGGTGAGTTCACCTACCACTCAGAACAAACTATAAAGATAGGTACAAAAGTTACAGTAGAGTTTAACAAAAAAATCAAAGATGCTGTTGTTCTCTCTTCGTGTGATAAACCTGCATTTGATACACATGAAATTTTAGAGATGAGTGAGAGTTTTTACTCCTCTAAACAGATGGCATTGGCAAAGTTTATCTCTACATACTATATTTGCTCCTTAGGTGATGTGTATTCGCTTATGATGGCGTTTGAGTCTGGATATGCTACTTCCACTAGTTCCTCTTCTCCTGAGGTAGAATCTAAAATAGCACTTTCCAAAAAACAGATACAAGCTCTAATATTTTTACAAAAACAAAAAGTTGGACTCCTTTTTGGTGACACAGGAAGTGGAAAGACTGAGATATATATGAAGTATTTTGAGCAGATGATAGCAGAGGGTAAACGCAGTATCTTTTTGATGCCGGAGATATCTCTTACTCCTCAGATGGGTATCCGCCTTGAAGAGCATTTCGGTGAGTCTGTCGTAATGTGGCACTCTAAACTTACTCCAAAACAGAAAAAACTAGCTTTAGAGAAGATACATAGTGGCGAAGCAAAGATAGTAGCTGGTCCGCGTTCAGCACTCTTTTTACCCATTCATGACTTGGGACTTATTGTAGTAGATGAAGAGCATGATGATAGCTATAAGTCCTCTTCACGACCGAGATATAATGCTCGAGATATAGCCATCTATATGGGGAAGATTCATGATGTTAATGTAGTTCTAGGAAGTGCAACGCCCTCTCTCAGCTCTTATGTGAAGTTTCCTTTTATAAGACTCAAAGGCGGACACTTTAGTTCAAGTAAAAAGTTTGTGTATGAGAAGAGTATAGAGACACTTTCACCCATGATAATCTCTGCTTTAGAAAAAACTCAGCAGGCAAAAGAGCAGTCTATACTCTTTTTACCAACTCGAGCAAACTTTAAGTATCTTATATGTGCTGATTGCGGGCATACTTATGAGTGTGCCTTTTGTAGTGTGGGTCTTAGTATTCACCAGCAGAGTAGGGCTATGAAGTGTCACTACTGTAACTTTACTCAGGCTATCCCTCAGATATGTAGTGAGTGTCAGAGCCCAAATCTCACTAGCTCGCGTCTAGGGACAGCAGAGGCGGTAAAAAATATCTCTGAAGCACTTCCAAGTGCAAATGTAGAACAGTTTGATAGGGATGTCATCACAACATCTAGTAAACTCAAAAAAGCTCTCAAAAGATTTAATGAGCATGAGAGTGATATTCTTGTGGGAACTCAGATGCTCTCAAAAGGGCATGATTATCATGGAGTGACTTTAGCCGTAGTGATGGGAATGGATAACATGCTTAACATGAGTGATTACAGAGCCAGAGAAAAAGCTCTCTCTTCACTTATTCAGGTCTCAGGGCGGAGTGGTCGTAAAAAAGATGCTCTTGTGCTTGTGCAGAGTTTTAACGAGCCATTTTTTTCTGCTTATTTAGAAAACTATGAAGCTTTTTTAGAAGAGGAAAAAGAGTATAGAAAAGATCTTTATCCACCTTATAAAAAACTCTGTAGAGTGCTGTTTTCACACAAAAATGGAGCAAAGGCACAAGAAGAGATGAGAAAAATGCATGATGCCCTGATGGCGTTTAGTGATGTGGAGATAGTTGGGTCAGGCAAGTGTGGGATTGAGAGGGTAGCAAACAAGTACCGTTTTGAAATACTTTTGCGTTCGGATAAGAGTACTGCTATCATCAGAGCTATAAACGCGACCAAAGTAGCATTAGCAGAGATAGATATGGATCCTATTGAGTTTGGGTAGGTGCTTTACAATCTATCGAATGAACATAACACATACTTTCAAACTTACTTATTCTTTTAAATGAAGTCTGATTTTTTAGGTGTAATGCAATACTCTCATCATAATTTTTCTTTAGTAGTTTAAATGCCTTATACTGCTTACCCTTGAGCTTTTTAGTTGTAACTTGAACAACTCTCAGTGGGTTGATAGCACGGCCATGTTTACGAAGCTCGAAGTGTAGGTGTGGTCCAGTTGAACGCCCTGTTGTTCCTACATAACCGATAACTTGCCCTTTCTTGACATGCTTACCTCTGTAGATACCTCTACGAAAGGATTTCATGTGTGCATAGCGTGTCTCATAGCCATCTGCATGACGGATTTTAACGAGGTTTCCATATGTTCCCATGCGAGCAGCCCAGCTAATAGTACCACTTCCAGCAGCATGAATAGGTGTACCTCTTCCAGCTGCATAATCTATACCTAGGTGCGCTTTCCATTTGTGGAGTATGGGGTGCCATCTACGCTTAGTAAAGTATGAAGAGATTCTAGCCCCTCTTACCGGGCGAGCAAGTAAAAATCCCTCGACTTCATGCCCTTTTTCATCATAGTAGCGTTTGTCATCATTGAGATAGATGTAATGCTTCTTGTGTCGCATCTCTATCATGGCTGCTTGTAAGATAGGCATAGAAAAAACTTTTCCGAGTCTATATTTCTGTTCATATATCATCACAAGGTTATCGCCATTTCGGATGTCATTTTTAAAGTTCAGGGAGTGCCTGAAGTTTGCTACAAAGATCTGTGCAAGTTTATGAGAACCTGTTCTTTTCATGATAGTGTAGTTTGGTGAGCTTACTATTTTAGTTGCAAAAGCTTCTATCTTCGTCGTACTGATGATAGGAATGGCTTCAAATTTATACTCATTTTTGTCTTTGTAGATATGGATCTGGAGTTCATCATTGAGAGGTAAAAGGAGTTGCTGTATCTCTCCATCGCTACTTTTGAGTATCTGACCATGTATACCTGCTCGCATCTCTTCTGTTAGGCGCTGGTCATCCTTGTCGAGATTATAATAAAGTGGACGGATAGGGAGTTTATGCTTCTCTAAAAAAACAAGATAAGTTTCACCATTTTCCCAGCGAAAACGCTCCACTTGGGATGCAAAAATTGTTGTTGTTATAAGGAGTGCGAGGAGTAATCGTATCAAAAATATCTACCTAAGTTATAAAAATTATAAAACATTAGCAAATTTTTGCTTAGTCTGAGGTTTGTTTGATATAATCGCATATATTAATAAGTAATTTTTACTTAAACAAAGAAGAAATATGAAATATATAGTTTTACTACTACTGTTTACATTACATCTGTTTGCGGCTATGATCAAAGCACCTATTTTAAGTGTAGATGAAAAACATATGACCGCTACAATTAAACTCGATCATATTGATGTTGGGGTAAGTGGATTTATTGTCCATACATTAGCTCCAAACCATACAAGTATTTTAAAAAATGCTCATGTGATTAAGTATGACAAAGAGTCTCATATCGCTACACTAAAGATGAGTGAGTTTACAGCACTTCGAAATAACTCTCTGCCTAGTGGTAAGTGGAAAGTAAGTGTAGGTGATGAAGCTCAGCTTGCATTTGGTTACTCTCGTGCACTGCTAATCGCTCCGAGTGAAGAGATCTATCACCGTATCACAAAAAGTGTCCAGATTCAGTGGGTACATGTAGATCTTTTTGCAACAGTACTCTCCTACCGTGGACATCCTACACCTCTTAAAGAGGATTTTGAGGCGATGAGTAGGGCAAGTAGTGTAGGGCTACTTTTTTTCTACTTAGATCAGAAAGTTTATACTTTGGATATAAAAAGTTTTACGATTTTAAGTATTAGTGATGCCCCTCTCAAACAAGACAGTGTGAAGCTTCCATTTTACTCACGTGTAGAGAAGATAGAGGCTAACTGGTGGGGTGCTGGAAGTGATGAGCTTACAGAGTATGAGCCTTATTACTATGAGCTTTTAGTCACTAACAACAAAAAGAATAAAGAACTGTATGAGATTATAAAAAATGGTGACCCAAAATTACACTATTTATTAAAAGAATTTAAGATAGGAGAATAGAATAATGATAGACAAAAAACATATAGAACACTTTACATCTGTTGTTGGTGATGAGAATATTTACAGTGATAAAGCACATTTAATTGCATATTCATATGATGCAACAAGAACAAAATTTGAGCCAGATGCAGTTGTCTTTCCTCGAAATGAAGAGGATGTAAGTGCGATACTTAGATACTGTAATAAGCACCGCATTGTCATAGTCCCTCGTGGAGCGGGTTCAGGGTTTACAGGTGGAGCACTTCCTAGTAGTGGGGGTATCGTTCTTGGCTTTGAGAAACATATGAATAAGATACTAGAGATAGATATGAAGAACATGGTAGCCATAGTGCAACCAGGATTAGTCAATATGGACTTACAGCGTGCCGTAGAAGCTGTAGGGCTCTTCTATCCGCCAGATCCAGCATCTCAAGACTACTCAACAATAGGTGGCAATGTCAGTGAAAATGCGGGTGGTATGCGTGCTGCAAAGTATGGAATTACAAAAGACTATGTGATGGCGACTCGTGCAGTTCTTCCAAATGGTGATATCATTAAGGCAGGTAAACGTACTATTAAAGATGTGGCAGGATATAATATCAGCGGTATCCTCATAGCAAGTGAGGGAACTCTAGCCGTTCTTACTGAGATAACACTGCGTTTAATTCCAAAACCAAAGATGACAAAAACAGCAGTAGGAATCTTTCCAACAGTGAACGATGCAATGGAAGCGGTATATAAAACAATGGCAAGTGGTATTACTCCCGTTGCTATGGAGTTTTTAGATAACCTTACTATCCGTGCAGTTGAAAAAACATTTAATAAGGGACTCCCTGTAGATGCTGGAGCACTTCTTGTGACAGATGTTGATGGAAACCTAGAAGATGATCTTAACTTTCAACTCGCTCAGATAGAAAAAGTATTTAAAGAGAATGGCTGTAGTGACTTTAAAATTGCAAAAGATGAAAAAGAGGCAGCTGATATCTGGTTTGCTAGAAGAAATGCTTCTCCAGCTCTAAGTGTTTATGGAAGTAAAAAACTTAACGAAGATGTAACAGTACCTCGTGCCGTTCTTCCTGAACTTCTCGAAAAGTTTTATGCTATAGCTGATAAGTATGAGATAAACATTCCCTGTTTTGGGCATACTGGTGATGGAAATGTACACACAAATGTCATGGTAGATGGTAGTGACCCTGAGCAAGTAAAGATAGCTTACCAAGCCATAGAAGAAGTTTTTCAAGCGACTGTAGATCTTGGTGGTACTCTTAGCGGTGAGCACGGAATAGGGCTTGCAAAAGCTCCTTATATGTCCATGGCGTTTAGTGAAGAAGAGATGAACCTCTTTAAGTCCATTAAGATGGCATTTGATCCTAACAATATTTTAAATCCTGCAAAGATGGGACTAGACTAACAAATGCAAAGTCGTCGAACCACTCTTTTAAAAAAAATAAATTTTTTGGTTCGTACTTTTACAGATAAAGAGTTGACACTCTTTGCTGCGAGTCTTAGCTTTTATACGATCTTTACTATTATCCCACTACTACTTATCTTTCTAACACTACTGACTTCTCTTCCTGATTTTGCAGAAAACTATGAGAGCATTAAAGGCTTTATTTTCTCAAACCTTTTACCTGTAAATTCTGAAGTAATTGTAGGGCATATAGATGATTTTTTAGAAAATGCTACGAAGATAGGAGTGATAGGTTTACTTATGATTTTAGCGACATCCCTACTATTTTTTAATAACTTTGAGTATATAGCTAACAAAATATTTAGAGCAGAGCAGAGAGAGCTTCTTGGGCGGATGCTGCTTTACCTTGCAGTCCTCATTCTTAGTCCTATAATGCTTGGAGCATCCTTTTATATTAGTGCTTATGTAGCGACACTTATAGCTTCAAACAGAGTGACTGAGGGTGTAAATATCTTACCCTTTGTCCCTTACTTACTCAACTGGGGCTTCTTTTTTGTACTCTTTCAAATGATGCCAAATGTAAGAGTACACCCAAAAGCATCACTTATAAGCTCTTTTTCTATCTCTATAGTCTTTAGCATAAGTAAAAATGCCTTTATTTACTATGTTTTTTTAAACAAGGCTTACACTACGATGTATGGCTCTTTTGCCATCATCATTTTTCTTTTTTTATGGATATATATTTCGTGGATAATTTTTATTTATGGGTTAAAATTATGCCACATTATAGATGGCATATATAAAAATAGAGAGAGTGTAAGTCACTAAAAGAGCTAGAAACTCTTTTTTATAGAGTGCAAGTAGAGAGAGTAAAACTTGTGGGACTAAAAAGTAAGAGCTCATCTCTATACTTACACTTCCTTCTCCTAAGTGCATAAGTTCTCGTAAAGGAACATCTAGTAAATCACCATAGCCTAGTGTGTGTAAGAGTATCTCTAATGGATAGAAAAGTGTAAAGAGAGAAGTCCAGAGTATTGAGAGTGGGTGGTAGATACTGAAGTTAGCAAAGATGACTAGAGAGTAGGGAAGCATCATAAGATATACCCAGAGTGGCAAAATCAAGAACTGCCAAAGTTTGGAGTGCTGTTTAAAGTAGATAAGAAAGAGAAATATATAATAAACACCACTACTGCTGAGCCAAAAACCTAGACTAAAAAAGAGTCTTGGAAAGAGGGCTAATATGAGTAAGACAGTAAGCAGTAGAGTCTGCATGGAGAGCACCTCTACACCTCTATCATAAAGTACAAAACCTATGATAAGCATTACAAAAGCTCGCAGTAGAGAGGGTGGAGAGTCTAAGAAAAGTAGATAACTAAGTAAAAAAAGGCTAATGATGATAAAAGAGTCTACCTTGTAACTTCGGTAAGGAAAAAATCTATCTTGTAAAAAGGTATAAGGATATTTTATGAGAAAAAAGAGCAAAGCGGAGAGTACACCTAGGTGAAAGCCACTGATAGCGATGAGATGTGAGACTCCTAGGTTTGAGAAGATCTTTTGTAACTCATATGGAAGTTGTTTTGCTGAAAAGAGTGCCTGATAGAGTAGAGAGATATCTTTGTCTTTATGCTGTTGATCTATAAAAGTGTTGAGTCTTGTTTTGTAAGAGTCATCGGGGTAGATTTTGAGGATTTTAGAAAAACAGTAGAAGCCGTGCATATACTCATAAAAGCTTATCTTTCCTGCCCATGCTTCTAGTTGTACTTTTCTATATTTTAGATTTTGTAGTTTTTTACTTGCAGTAGAGTAAAAGACAAAGCCATCCTCACTTTTAAACTTAAGAACTTGATAGCTTTTTGTTTTTCCAGTTTTTGTGAATTTAGATTTAGTGTACTGTTTAAGTACTGTGGCATTTACAAGTTGGGAGTCAAACTTGGTAAGTTCTTTGTAGTTGTAAAACTCAAAGCTAATAGAGAGTGCAAAAAGTACAAAGAGGAGTAAGAGAAGGTGGAAAAAGTCTCGCCTATTTCTAAAGAGGGGGACTTTTTCTAGCATTTAGAGTGTCGGCATGTCTACTATAGGGACATCCATCTGTGCTGATGAGGTGTCGATGTTTTCATAAACGGTCTCCACACCAGCACTAAAAGTAGGAGCATCCACAAAGCGAGTAAGCTTTTTTTGGAAGATGAGTTTTACATGACCTGTTGGACCATTACGCTGTTTTCCTATGATGATCTCAGCCTCCTCTTCCTCTTTTTCTACATACTCAGAGACAAACTCTTTTCCTTCTGCTTTTGCAGCCTTTTCACGCTCTTTTTCTTCCTTGTAGAGATAGACATCATCACGGTAGACAAAGAGGATAATATCAGCATCCTGCTCAATAGAACCAGACTCACGAATATCACTCAGCATAGGGCGTTTATCATTACGAGACTCTAGTCCACGGTTGAGCTGAGAGAGAGCCACTACTGGCATCTCAAGCTCACGAGCAAGCATCTTAAGTCCACGAGAGATCTCTGATACTTGAAGGTGTCGATCTTGATTACCAACACCCTGCATAATCTGGAGATAATCTATCACCGCTATCTCTATCTCAGGGTGTTGGTTTTTAAGTTTACGTAGCTTACTACGGAGCTGGTTGATGTTGATACTTCCCTGATCATCTACATAAAGTTTGGCATTGTTCATGTTGTCGATGGCACCATTAAGACTAGACCATTGATCATCATTCATATCCCCTACACGAAGCTTTTGAAGAGGTATAGAAGTCTGTACAGAGAGTAGACGCAGCATTAGCTGTTCAGCAGGCATTTCAAGGGAGAAAAAGGCTACACCTTTACCATTCATTATAAGGCTGTTGACGGTGTTTAGTATAAAACTTGTTTTACCCATCGCTGGACGAGCTGCGATGATAACAAGGTCACCCTTACCAAAACCAGTTGTCATTTTATTAAGTTCTGCAAAACCAGTATCGACACCAACAAGTACAGAGTTTCCACGAGCCTTCATCTCTTTGATGTACTCCATAGTGTCAAAGGTCATCTTTGGTGCATCTTTGAAGTCTGAAGTCTGGTTATCTTGTGTGATGTCGTAGAGCTTTTTCTCAACTATGTCTATCACTTCAGCGGAGGGAAGTTCCTCTTCTACTGTTACTCTTTTTATCTCAGTTGTGAGAGTTAAGAGATGGCGTTTAAGTGACTTATCTTTTATCTCATCAACATAAGCCTTGGTGTTTGAGATAGGGTTAGCTGAGAGTATCTCAAGCATCACCTGCTCATCAAACTTCTTTATCTTGATAAGCTCTTTTTTGATAAACTCTTCATCGATGGGCTGATCTTTTTGGAGAAGTAGCATCATAACATTGAAAATATCTTGGTGTGCAGGGAGATAAAAATCATCCTCTTTTAAAGCTGTTGAAAGTTCATCAAACTGACTTGGCTCAAAGACTATAGAGCTTAAGATAGAGCGTTCAAACGCTAGGTTGTACAGGTTGTCTTGCATTAAATATGCCCTTTCTTATATTTCTTCACTGCTAGATCCATAGCTTTTTTAAAGGTGTTTACACCTCTATACCCATAAACTGTGTTTAAAATAGAACCATCATCAGGATCGATGAAGTGAGTAACTGGTCTTACTGGTGGTCTTAAACGATCAGGATATTTTCCATCGTGTGCTATTACAAGTGGGATGAAATTTTTGAGTCTCTTTTTTATAGCTGGCGTGTCAAGTGTGTTGTCTACTAGCTTGTCACAGTAGGGGCAGGGCTCTTTGACTATGACCATCATAAGTACTTTATGCTCTTTTTTGGCTTCTTGCAGTGAACTCTCGTACACTTCATTATAACCAAGCATAAATGCTGCATCTTTGGCATTTGCAGCAAAGAGACTTAGAGTAAAAAGAAGAAGGAAAAGTATTTTTTTTATCATCTTTAGTCCACTTTTTCTGCCATCTCTTCAACTTCGCTGACAAATCTATCTACGAGTTGATCTTCATCAAGATTAGCTACAACTTCACCTTTGACCATAACAAGACCTTTTCCTTTGCCATAAGCTATAGCTACATCAGCATGAGCTGCTTCACCGATGGCATTTACTACACAGCCCATTACCGAGACATTGAGTGGTGTTTTGATGTGAGCTGTTCTCTTTTCTATTTCACTTACAGCACTTACTAAGTCCGCTTCTATGCGCCCACAAGTAGGACAAGAGATGATGTTAAGACCATCTGGCATAGCTCCACTATCTTTTAAAATAGCACGCGCAACATTTATCTCCTCTTCGAGCTCCCCCGTGATACTGATACGCATAGTATCACCTATGCCATCAAGTAAAAGAGCTCCAAGACCTATGGAGCTTTTTACTGTAGCATGAAAGAGTGTTCCTGCTTCAGTAACGCCAAGGTGAAAAGGGTAGTTGTTTTTTGGTCGTAGCATTCTGTAGGCATCTACAGTCCTACCTACATCACTCGCTTTTAGACTTATCTTGATGTCAGAAAAACCTAAGTCCTCAAGGTACTTAATGTTGTATTCAGCAGATGCCACCATACCTTCAGCACTTTGGCCATACTTGTTCTCAAACTCTTTTTCTAGACTTCCTGCATTGACACCGATACGAACGGGAAGATTTCTCTCTTGACATGCTTTGACTATCTCTTTAATCTTCGCTTTATCATTGATATTTCCAGGGTTAAACCTTATACAGTCTACAGACTCTGCTGCGATGAGAGCAAGTTTGTAGTTGTAGTGGATGTCTGCTACAAGAGGAAGAGATATCTGCTCTTTGATGGATTTGAGTGCGAGAGCATCTTCCATATCTGGCACTGCTACACGGACGATGTCCGCTCCTGCAAAGTGCAGACGGTTTATCTGCTCAACCGTAGCTGCAACATCGTGAGTATTTGAGTAGGTCATCGACTGAGTGCTAATAGGTGCATCACCACCAACAGCTACATCACCGACATATATTTTTTTTGTAGGGTATCTTTTTATCATAAGGTGATTTTAGCCACTTTTATATGAAGAGAGGGTTAAAGATTTAATTCACTCTCTGGTTTAGGTTTCGCTAAAAAGTAACCTTGGAAAAATTTACATCCAAGCTCTTTTAGAAAGAGGAAGTCTTTTTGTGTCTCTACACCCTCAGCAATGACATCCATACCTAGTGTTTGACTAAAAAGGAGTATCCCTTTTATTATGGCAACATCAGTTTTATGGTTGAACATATTTTTCACAAAAGATTGGTCGATTTTTATTTGATCGAGTGGAAAGTCTCTGAGGTATTGTAGTGAAGAGTAACCTGTTCCAAAGTCATCTAGAGAGAGTGTGATGCCAAGAGCTTTTAGTGCTTGCATCTTCTCAACGATTGCTTCTATATTATCTACCATGATTGATTCTGTGAGTTCAATTTTAAGTTTTTTAGGATCTATGCATGATATCTTGAGCTCAAGCTTGATCTTTTCTATAAAATTCTCTTGCATAAACTGTTTTGTACTGACATTTACGGCGATGACAAGATCTTTTTTATGACTCTCTTGACTCCATAGCGCGAGTTGTCTGCAAGCTTGTGCTATAACCCAGTCTCCTATCTCTACGATAAGTCCAGTAGTCTCAGCGATAGGAATGTAGGTGTCAGGGTAGATTATCTCCCCCTCTTGTGGTTTCCAGCGAATGAGTGCTTCTGCTCCAAGAGGTACTTTATACTCATTATATTGGAGTTGGTAGTAGAGTTCAAACTCATTGTGCTCTATGGCATGGCGTAGTCTAGAGTAAATATCTATTTTATTATGTGAGAGTGTTTTATAGCTTTTGTTAAAAAAAGAGATATGTGAGTCTTCATTTTTTGCAGTATGTAGAGCAGAGTCAGTCTCCTGTAGAAGTCGTGATGGATCATGAGCATAGTCAGTATAAATATTTACCCCACAGTTGACAATGATATGAATAGTGTTTGCATCAACACTATACTGCTTTGTTGCAACATCCATAATATACTCTACAAGAAACTCTACTTCTAAAAAAGAGTCTTCATTATGTTTCTTAAGAGAGTCAAACCAGAGACAAAAGGTGTTAGAATCTATACGACTTACTTGAGAAACATTTGCTATGCTTTGTAAACGCAGGGCAAGTTCTTGCAGTATTGCATCTCCTATCTCTTGGGAATAGAGCTCATTTATGAGCTGAAACTCTTGAATATCTATGTAGATAAGTACACCAGCAGTATCTGTAAGATCAGTAGCTAGATGTTTTACGAGTCTTTCTGTAAGAAGTTCTTTGTTAGCAAGACCTGTGAGTGGGTCATACTTCTGTAGATACTCGAGTTTTTCTGCTGTCTCTTTTTGCTCGGTGAGATCTACAAAAGAGCCAACCTTATAGATAACCTCACCTTCATGATCAAGTACAACCTGAATAGTTAACAACTCTGGATAAATCCGTCCACTCTTATGTTTATTATAGATCTCACCACTCCAGTAGTGTTTCTCTTCTAAGACATTTTGCATAGTTTCATAGAAAGCTTTGTCCTGAAGACCAGACTTTAAGATAGCAGGTGTATTGCCTATAGCTTCTTTTTTTGTAAATCCAGTAATGTTGATAAAAGATTGGTTAACATTGAGGATGTTCTCCTTCGCGTCTGTGATCAGCATACCGTTTTGTGTTTCAAATGCAACAGCTGCAAGCTTGAGTGTCGTTTGTGCTTTGTCCATTTTTTCTAGCATACTATTTACTTCATCATATAGATGTGTGTACTCATCATTATTTTTAGAGTGGAGTCTGAGTGTGAGCGGTCGACTAAAGTCTAGTTTTTCTAAAAAATGTACAAGCTTGATGATGGGGTCTGTAAACTGGCGAGCAAAATAGTTCGCAAGAAACAGAGCTAAAAGAAGCATGCCAAGTATACTCAAAATGATTTTTACAATGTTCTCTTTAAATATATCTGCTATGGTTTTTACATGTATTTTCAATAGAAGATAGCCAAGCTTTGTTTTTTTATAGATCACATCGGTTTGCACTTGAGCTTCATAAGCGTTTATAGAGATACTCTCTTGAAACTCTTTTGTAAGTTTTGGTGCTAAAAAACTCTCTGCATTTTTAGCATACTGATAAACTGGTGTTTTATTTAGCTTATAGAGTACCATAGAGTCTAAAGTGTTAAAGGATTGTAGTGCTGAGCTTATGTCTGCAGCTGCTCTTACATCATTAAGAAGAACAATTTTAGCAACATTTTGCCCTATAACTTCACTAAGTGTTTGAGAGAGTGAGATAGCCTCTTTTTTTTGCTCGCTAATATACCATAGACTAAACGCGAGAGTAGCGAATCCTGTGGTAAGTAGAGTGATAAGGAGGATGATACTTCTTAGCCATTTCTTTATCGAACCAGTGTATGTTTTATTCTGCATTATGAAAAGAACTTATTTTTTTGAAGGGTTCTCAACTGGTACATTGTCATCATTTCCCCACTCTTTCCATGAGCCATCATAGACTGAAGCCTTAAATCCTAGCTCATTAAGTATGATGTAGTTAAGTGCAGCTTCGGCACCACCATCACAGTAGAGAATGATCTCTTTATCTTTAGGGAGATCTTTATAAATCTTTTTAAGTTCACTAAAGTCTTTCATTCTGCTTCCGTCCTGTGTGACTGAGAAGTTGTTTGTACAAGCGTAATTCTTTGCAGTTGGTATGTGTCCGTAGCGTTTTGCTATAGACTCTTTTCCACTGTAAGAGGCACTTTTACGACCGTCTATAATTGTTTTGTTATTGATAGCTAAGAGAGTAGAGAGTTTTGTCTCTATCTCATCACTATCAACACGAGGGATGAACTCTTTTCTTGTCACTTTTGTTGGCTCTTTCGATATTGGGAGGTGTGTTGTTAGATAGTTACCGTAAGCATACTTCAAAAGTCCAACATTGTGATGACCGAGTACCTCTAAAATCCAGTAGGCACGTGCTGCCCAGAAAAACTGACCATTATCATAGATGACTACGAGAGAATTTTTATCTATACCTGCATTGGAGAAAAGCTCTTGAAGGAAGTCAAGTTTTGGCATCTTCCATGTGTCTTTGTCAAAAAGGTTTTTTAGACCTGGGATATTTACTGCATTTTTTATATGACCAAGATTGTAAGAGTCGTGATCACGAATATCCAAGATAACAACTCGCTTATCATCTATGTGTGCATTGAGCCATTTTACAGAAACTATTGTTGGCATCTCTTTTGTAGAAGTTGTGGCAAATAGTGAAGAGTATGTTATAAAAAATAGTAAGAAAAGTTTCTTCATAAAGGCTACCTTAGTAATTTAATGTGATAATTTTATCACATTTTAGCTTAAAAATTAAGGATAAATCCTCATAACATCTTTGGATTTGGTTGAGAAAAGTAGTATCCTTGAGAGTAGTTAATACCTATCTCTTCTACAACAAGCTGAATAGCTTCATTTTCTACAAACTCAGCAATTACTTCTATATCCATAGTGTTTGCAAAGTCAGCGATTGCTTTTGTAATCTGATAACTTTTTTTATTTTTTGCAAGTGCTTTGATGTATTTACCATCTATCTTGATGAAGTCTACATCTAGCTCATTTATACGCTCAAAGTTGGAGTATTCTACACCAAAATCATCAATAGCGAGTAAAAATCCAGCCTCTTTAAGTTCTTTGAGTTGGATGATGCTAGAGTTTGTTCCACTCGCACTCACACCTTCGAGAATCTCTAAGACAATTCTATTAGCCACTAAGTTATACTCTTTGAGTTTTAGGAGAAGACATTTTTTGAGTTTTTTACTAAGGAGATCATCTTCTGTGATATTTATAGAGATTGAGATCTCCTTATCTTGTTGTGCAAGAAAAGCAAAACTTTTATCTATCATAATCTTTGTAATCTCAAAAAGAAATCCACTGTTTTTTGCAATATCTATAAAAAAGAAAGGTGTATAAATTTTTTGAGAAACTTCTAGGCGAGCCAAAGATTCGTACTTGATGATTTTACCTGTAGTGTTATTTCTAATTCCCTGAAAGTAGGGAACTATTCTAGCATTTTGCTGTGCGAAGATAGCATCATAAAGATAACTGTTAAACTTGATAAAGTCATTGTTGACATTCTCTTCTTTGTAATATACATAAGGCATAAATGGTTCTTGTTTTGCTTGCTTGAGGGCTATTGTGAGTTTTCTTAAAAGATCGTTTTGCCCTCCATGCACTACAGAAAAACTAAAAGAGATACGAAGATTGATATCATCATGAGTTATGTGAATAGAAGAGTCTTTAAAATAGCTTTGAATCTTTTGGAT
>JALWTK010000126.1 GCA_027082875.1 Sulfurimonas sp.
TCACTCATGAAAGCATCAAAACCACCACCTACACGAACACCAAGCTCAAAGTATGCAACAACAATCACAGCAAAGATAAAAAGAAAGTTTTGCACTATAGTGTGTAAAACATACATTTTTTTTCTCGCTAGGATGATAGCACCATAAACAAGTAGAGGTAAAATAGCAACAATAAGAGTCACCATATCCATAAACAGTGGTGCTGATGTCCCTAAAAAGCCGGGTTGAAACATATACTCCATTAGAGTCTCCTTTTAGTTTTGATTTTATAGTATACAAAAACGAGAACAACTAAAAGAGCGATGACACCTGTAGTTATCTGCTTTAAGTACTGGCTTATAAGCTCTTGATTTTCTCCAAGTATATAGCCTAACATGATAAGAACTAATGCCCAAATACCCGCACCTAAAGCTGTAAAGAGTGAAAACTCTACTAAGTTCATACGAGCAAGTCCCGCTGGTATAGAGATAAGCTGACGGATCCCTGGTATAAGACGACCAGTGAAGGTAGAGATATGTCCATGTTGCGTAAAAAACTCTTCCATTTTGAGAAGTGTTGTCTCTTTAATAAAAAAATACTTTCCATACTTCACTAAAATAGCTCGACCAAGTGTAAGTGCTAAAAAGTAGTTGATGAATGCACCTACAAGAGAACCACCAAGAGCTGAGAGTAAAATCATCCCAACACTCATCTCTCCTTGACTTGCTAAATACCCAGCAGGTATAAGAACGATCTCGCTAGGAAAGGGAACAAAACTGCTCTCTATCGCCATCATGATAAAGATACCTATATATCCCCAGTCAAAGATCAAGTCTACTAAAAGTTGTGCGTATTCATGTATCATTTTATACCTTTTTTATTAATGCTGCTATCATTTTTTTTGCTACATCTTTTTGAGAATGTGCTAGAAGTTTTGTGCTTTTTTCTTCTAAGTTAAGGCTACCTAGAGCTTCAAGAAGTTTAGCTTTAACTGCATCACCCTCTCTCTCACACCAGCCCATCTTATTTTCTACGATAAACGCAGCATTATGGTACTGATGATCTCCAGCAGCATAAGGATAGGGTATATAAAATGCAGGACAGCCATTTGTCGTAAGTTCCCAGAGTGTACTCGCCCCAGCACGACTAATAGCTAAATCAGCTCGCTCTATAAGTGAGGCTAGCTCTTTGGTAAACCCATAAAGTTCTACTTCCACACCAAGTGCTTTGTACTCACTCTCTACCCTCTCAAAGTCAGATTCACCCGCTTGATGGAGTATCTTTATACCTGCACTGCTCAGATCTTTTGCAACACTAAGGGCTAAATCGTTGATAGCTTTTGCACCATGGCTACCACCTAGAAAGACGATAGTTTTTAACTCACTACGGACTCTTGCTGTTTTATAAAAAATCTCTTTAACAGGGTAGCCTTGTATCTCAGACTCTGCATCATAGGCAGAGATAAAAGATTTTGCTAGTGGTTTAAGAAGAGTATTAAGTCTTCCAGGAACTGCATTTTGCTCATGGATAAAAAGTGGCATAAAACGGCTTAGAGATGCGAAGGAAGCAGGTGCGGCAGAGAAACCACCTACACTATAGACTGCTTTTATCTTATGGCGTTTCAACAGGGACCTTGCTTTAAAAAATCCTCTTGTTACTTTGTAGAGTGCTAGTAGTTTTTTAATACCCTTTTGGTTGACCACACCTGTAGTCTCTAAGAAGTAGACCTTTGAGAAGTGACTTTTTTCACCAAAATACTTTCTATCTTGCCCATGTGTAGAACCTATAAAGATAAGCTCATGTCCATCTCCAACGGCAGCTTCTGCAAGTGCATCAGCTATCATAAGATGACCACCTGTACCACCACCTGTTATGCATATTTTCATAAAGTTTGATCCTCTTCTTCTTGTTTTTTATCCATCTCAACATTGTTTGAAGCCATAAGAACCATACCTACACCAAAGGCTGCCCCAAGCATAGCAGAACCGCCATAGGAGAGAAAAGGCACACTAATACCTTTAATAGGAGTAATTCCACTGATTCCGTAAGCATTGACTAAAAATGCGAAGGAGAGAATAAGCCCTATACCTATACTAAAAAGATGCACACTTTTATCCTGTGAACGGTTAGCAACTTTGAAAATTCTCTGGATCATCCAGAGGAAGATAATAACTACAAAAAGGACACCAAAGAAGCCAAACTCTTCAGAAAGACCAGCAAGAACAAAGTCTGTATGTACCTCTGATAAGAAGCCAAGCTTAAAGGTACCGTTTCCAATACCTACACCAAAGAAGCCACCGTTATTGATGGCGTTTAGGGAGTGTCCTATCTGATAAGGTTCCACCTCTACAGGTACTCGAAGTTTATCTGCTAAAGAAGCAGGCAGTATCTCTAAAACAGAGTTTTGTGCTAAGGCCCACCATGATTTTATACGCAATATCCTATGCTCTGCTGTAAATATAAAAATAAGAATAGCCGTAAAAATACCACCAAGTATAGTAAGGAAAAAACGAAAACTACTTCCTGCAAAGATAAGCATAAAAAGAAGAGTCAAACCAAGAACAACAACCTGCCCTAAATCTTTTTGCAAAAAGGCAATGATGAACATAGCCCCTATAAAAATAACAGCATAAGGTGCAAAGCGTTTGAACTCATTTGAGAGTCCCATGCCATCATGATGCCCAAGTTTACGAGAAAAACTCCAAGCCAAGAAGTACACAAAACCAACCTTAAAAAACTCTACAGGAGCTAAAGAAATACCTCCAAGTTTGATCCAACGTTTTGCTCCACCTACTGCTGAGACCATGCTCTCTGGCATAAAAGGCATAGCTATCATCAAAAAAAGTGATCCAAAAAAGAGAGTAAAACCTACACGTTTAAGCCAAATATCTGGATTGAGTCGAGATAATCCAAATATAATACTCATTCCTAAAAGTGCAAAAACACTCTGACGAATCACAAAGTGAAACTCATTCACATTAAAAAGAAGTGTTGCATAAGAGGCTAATGTATATGAGAGAATCACACTAATCCCTATCAAAATAGAGACGAGGGTAAAAAGTTTTCTGTCTGCGTTCACTCTAACTTACTTTATCTTGTTGATTTTTAAAACAAACTCAACTTCTGGTTGAGAGATGTGCAGCTCTTTTGAAATAGTCTCAACTGAAACACCCTGCTTAAAAAGTGAGAGAATCTTCTCATCATCATTACCATGTACAGAAGTAGGAATACTTATCTGCTTCACACCACTCTCTAAAGCAGCCATTCGGTTGGCTATTTCAACATCTATGGCGTTTATATTCTCTTGAAGTTGCTTGAGTCCTAAACTTAAAGGTTGTACCATATCATAAACGCTACGTTCTATCTCTTCATATATCTGCTCATCATTCATTCGCTGGGAGTTTTCTTTTATACTTCCTTGCGTTTCAGTAAGATTTTTTTTCAGATAAAAAAGCTCACGGTTAAGATCTTCTACCACACTAGCAACTGAGCGAATATTTTTAGAATACTGTGAATCTTTAGCATAGACAAAATAGAGTAAGTAAAGGATAATCCCCGCCATTGCTACAACAATATACTCGATATTAAATTGGGCTAGATTCATCATTTTTTCTCTTTTGCTTCACGGATTAGGACTCGCTCTCGTGCTGTCATATAAGCACCCCACTCTTTCTCATCGCGTTCGTGCATTTTAAGTATCTTGACCAATTTTGTATTTACTGCTTGAAAAAAAACAGGAACATCATGCTGTGGGTAAACAGGCATATCTATGCGTCCATAGTAAATCTTTTGAGGTTCTAAAATAGCATCTTTAAGTTCGAAATACTCAAAGCCTATGGCATCTATCTCTGACTTTGTAGTGAGAGATAGTCTTTTTGGAATTTCATTTTTCATAAACATCTCAAGAGCATCTATCTTTCTATGAAGCTCTACTACAAGCTCTAAAAGTATAGGATCACTTTCCCGTGTGTCACCTCGAGCTTTTGCAAGTTTGAGCCACTGGCTTATAGGGTCTTCATCTGATTCGCTAAGTTTTTGGTACTCTCTCTCATAAGCTTCCTTATCTACATCCGCCTCACTTAAGACAAGACTAATAGGAGCCTTTACTAAACGCGGGGCACTCATGCTACTATCCTATCTAAAACGATAAGCACAAAAAAGGCAATCCCAAGGTAGCCGTTGACTGTAAAAAAGGCACGGTCTATCTGCTTAAAATCACGACGAACAAGCTTTTGCTCAAAGCCGAGAACTACTCCTGCACCAAAGGCAGCTATAAAAGCAAATATACCAAGCCCAGCCGCCCAGACAAAAAGAATCCAAAAGATCACACTCAATCCATGAAAAAAGGCTGAGATAAAAAGAGTCGCCTCAGCTCCATACATAGAGGGAATAGAGTGAAGTCCTTTCTCTTTATCAAAATCAATATCTTGCAGAGAGTACAGAAGGTCAAAGCCTGCAACCCAAAAGATAACACCAAGGGAAAGAAGTACAGACCAGAGAGGAATAGTTGCACTTACAGCCACAACTCCAGCAATAGGAGCAAGTCCAAGGGAGATCCCTAAGATAATATGTGCCAAAGAGGAAAAACGTTTGAAGTAAGAGTAAGAGCCTAGAACTCCAAGAATAGGGATAGAGAGTCCAAACGCGAGAGGATTTATCATGTAGGCTACAGCTACAAATATAAAAGCATTGACCCCGATAAAGAGTAATATAGTCTGAGCATTTAGCCTACCATCTACATTTGGTCTAGTCGCTGTTCTGGGATTCTGTGCATCTATGTCACGATCAGCATAACGGTTCACACCCATAGCGAAGTTACGAGCTGAGAGTGCGGCAAAAACTCCCATGAAAAGTAGATAAAACCCAAACCAACCATCAGCTGCCACAACCATAGCTATAAAAATAAATGGGAGTGAAAATATCGAGTGCTCGAACATAACCAACTCGTTAAAATCTTTTAATTTTTGTATATATTTTTGCAAAAAGTACCTTTTTTATATAATAAGCCTTATTTTATCTAAACTTGTTTTAAAATGATATAATTTCAGCATGAAACAACTCGCAATAATTGGACCAACTGCTTCAGGAAAGAGTGATTTAGCAATCAAAATCGCCTTAAAAATTGATGCTTATATACTCTCAATCGACTCACTTAGTATCTATAAAGAGATAAATATAGTCTCCGCAAAGCCCTCAAAAGAGGATCTTTCTAGTGTGAAACACTTTGGCATAGATGAAATCTACCCTAATGAGCATTTTAGTGTAGAGATATTTATAGAGCTTTATAAAAAAGTTCTAGAGGCTTGTAAAAAGAATAGTAAAAACTTAGTAATTGTTGGAGGGACTTCCTTTTATCTGAAGTCACTTATGCAAGGTTTATCTGCTCTTCCCAAAATAAATGAAGAGATTAAATCTTGTGTAGCCCAACAGATGAAAGAGTTAGAAAAGTGTTATACAATGCTTTTAGAAAAAGATGAAAAGTATATGCACAAGATAGATAAAAATGATAGCTACCGTATAGAAAAGGCAATGCTCATTTTAGAAGCCTCAGGGCTTACTCCTAGCGAGTGGTTTGATGCTAATCCTCCTCGCCCTATAATTGAGAAGATGCCTATATATAATATTGATGTTGAGAGATCTGTTTTAAGAGCGAGAATTAATAAACGCACACATAAAATGCTAGAGATGGGACTCATTGATGAAGTCTGTTATCTTGAGAAAAATTACTCGCGTTTGCCAAATGCAATGGGGAGTATTGGGATTGTTGAAGTTTTAGAGTATCTTGATGGGGAAGTTTCGAAAGAGGAGATGTGTGAACTTATATCTACACACACTGCTCAGCTTGCTAAACGCCAACAAACTTTTAATAGAACTCAGTTTGATGCTCTTACATCAGCTCCCCTAGAGGAGCTTGAAGAGATTATCCTCTCCCAGTAACTTCTAGTAGGTGGTAGCCAAACTGTGTTTTAATAGGTCCATAAACTACACCAACATCACCACTAAATACTGCTTTATCAAACTCAGGAACCATCTGTCCAGGTCCAAACTTACCTAAGTCTCCACCCTGTGCAGATGAAGGACAGCTTGAGTTTGCTTTTGCAGCATCTTCAAATTTTGTACCATTTTGTATCTCTGTTTTTAACTCACTACATTTTGCTTCACTATCTACTAAAATATGTCTTGCTGTTGCCCATGCCATATTTGCTTCCTTATGTTTGATTTTTGAAATTATAGCAGACTTAATTGATTTTACTAAATAGTTCAACCCATCTCAAAAAATATTTACTGATGTATTATTTCAAAAAACAAAAGGATATCAATGTTTAAAATAGTCTCAGCAGCCCTTATCGCCCTCTTTTTAGTAGCTTGTAGTTCAAAAGGTGAAGACCTCTCACATGTAAAAGCAAAACTCGTAGTAGGAAAATCACTTACAAACCTTACTCTGAATGATCAGTTTGGGAAGGCTCATACTCTTGCACCTGATACAAAAAAAGTAATCTTTGCCTTTAGTAAAGATGCAGCACATACTTGTAATGACTTTTTTGAAACACAAAAGCCAAGTTATCTCAGTGATAATAATACTATTTTTATAGCAGATGTAAGTGCAGCACCTTCACTTATAAGAAGTATGTTTATCATGCCAGGACTCAAAGATTTTAAACACACAGTTTTGATTTTAGATAACAAAGCAGAAGCTGCACCTTTTAGAAAAGATGTAGAGAATGAAAAAGTAGTTGTTGTTTACCTAGATAACACAAAGATAACTGCTATAAAAACTCTTGACTCTGCAAAAGAACTTCAAGAAACTATAGAAGCAAAATAGTTCTATAACTCCAACAACACGGTATCTCGCCGTGTTGACTCAAACTTTCTACACCCGCTCTCAAACGCAGCACCCTCACCTACTAAGATACACTTATGTTTTGCACGAGTAATAGCAGTGTAAATTAGCTTTGTATTGTGCATAATGAAATGTGTAAAGCTCATAGGAATAACGACAATATCATACTCCATACCCTGCACTTTATGGATAGTAAGCGCATAAGAGAGCATAAGATGACTTTTTAGTTCTTCATACTCATAGATAACCACTACATCCTCATTTGGATAAAAGACAAAAAGTTGCTCTTCCTCCTCTTCTATCTTAAAAAGAAGTCCACTCATACCGTTAAATATTCGCCGAGTATTTGACTCCTCTCCCATCTTAAAGCCATCACCACTCCATGAGGTCATATTCTCATTTTTTGTATGTACGACCTTATCCATAAGTCGGAACTCCAAACCACCTCGTTTGACACACTGTTTTGGGTTTGGATTGAAGTACTCTTGGAGAACTTTGTTGAGATTTGTACTTCCAAGTATGCCCCCTTTCATCGGTGTTATCACCTGAAAGTAGTTAAGATACTCTTTGATCTGCTTATTTTTAAGGCGATAGCGAGCTTTCTCTATGGACTCTACTACCCTATGCATAATCTCTGCGACGATATTTTGAGAGTTCTCCTCTCTAAGCTCTTTGAGCTCTATCGTTGAGAGTTGATTTTTCAGAGCATAGTAGTTTTGGATATTGACCTCTATAAACTCAAAATCCTCATACTTTGCCCTATAGTTCGGTACCTCACCCTTGCGAATATCATTGGCTATAAGAGTAATAGCCTGATCCTCACTCTGTCTAAAGATCTTTGTGAGCTTCACTGTTGGGGCTAACTCTAAGGTGAGTGCATCCGAGAGGACATTTCCAGCTCCTATAGGAGGAAGTTGTGCATCATCTCCTACTATGATGATAATAGCTTTTCGAGAGATCTTACCTAGTAGTCTAGCAAAGAGTGAAGAGTTTATCATAGATGCTTCATCTATAAGCACTACGGAATAAGGAAACTTATCTGCTGACTCATGTTTAATAAGAAGAGACTGAATAGTTGCTGACTCATAGCCTGTAGTATCGCTAATACGTTGAGATGCTATACCACTAAGTGCACAAGTCATAATCTCTTTTTTATCAAATCTAGTGTTTAAAAGATTGAGCAGTGTTTTTGAAGTTGTACTCTTTCCTGTTCCTGCATACCCAACGAGTAAAAGGATAGAAGCCCCCTCATTTATCTTCACAACTGCCTCTTTTTGTTGCTCACCAAGTTTGAGTTCTGAGTCTGCTAAAAACTTCTCGATATCTTTAACAAAACCGCCACTGTTCATCTTTGCACGAGTTGTAAACTCATCGTAGATATATTTTTCAGCATCATAGAGTCTAGCAGGTGAGACTCTGTCATTTTTCATAATGACTATACTTCCCTCGCCTACTCTCTCTACAAGAGCTGCTTCATAAAGATTCTCTTTATGTGAAAACATTAAAAGTTCATCAAGACCTGAAAACAGTACCTCTTTTGAGATACAAGAGTTTCCTTGTGCCTCGCAGTAGTTGAGAAGTACATAATCCATAGCAGAGCTAATTCGCCCCTCATTTTCTCGCTCTACTCCCATTTTGAGTGCGAGTTCATCTGCACGTTTGAAACCAATGGAGTTGATATTTGTAAGAATGTATGGATTCTCTTTTATCTTTGTGCAGGGTGAGTCTACATCTTTCATAGCAGTAGCTATAGTGGTAAGAAGAGCAGGAGAGACATCAAAGGGAGAGAGGAACTCGCCTAGTCGGCGCATTGAGCGAAACTGTTTCCAAGATGCTTGAATCTTTTTAAGTCGCTTCTCTTTGATGCCTTTAAACTCTAAGAGTCTCTCTATATCATTATCTAAGATGTTGATGAGCTCTTCTTGACCAAACTTCTCTATAAGATCTGCTGAGAGTTTTTTTGTGAAACCTTTGATGATTTTATTTAAGAAGAAAAAGAGTTCGTTTTGGTTGACTTTGAGAGTTTCAAACTTGAAGGTCTTACCATGTTTTTTATGCTCATCCCAAAAGCCAGTGAGTGTGATAGCAGAACCTTTAATACTCTCGATATCACTCTCGTAGTAGGTTCCACTAATCTTCTCACCGCTCTTTAAAACAGCGATGAAAAAGCCCTCATCTTCAAAAAGTATTCTGTCAATCTGACCAATTAAAACCATACTAGCACCCACTTATTAACTCTGATAAAAGTTTTCAAAACTATCTATTGATGAAAAATTTATTTCATAGTTGTTTTTATCTATCTTATCTATACGAACAGAGTCTATACCTATCTTTTGTAACTTCTCATAGCTGAGCAGTTCATGCTCATCCAAAGAGAGAACATCTCTTAGTATCCACTTGCCTAACTCTCTATTTGAATGGGACATCAGTGCTTTTGAGCCAGCTTGACAAAGTTTACTTTGAAGAATTTTACCATCTGGCAGTTTGAGGTTAAACACCTGATCTCTATCTGGAAAAAAGCCGGGCTTATGTTGATGCACAACTACAGGAACAGGTATGTAGACCTCATTGACATCTCTTTGTCTTCCATCTGCATTCCATTGATTTAAGCCACTCTTTTCATAAACAACTCTGTTTTTACCATAGAGAGGAAGAAAGAGTGTGTCTATAATTTTTGAGCTTGTATCATAGCACAACTTATTTTGAAGTATACATGTTCTAATATCATCTAAAGGATTGAGCAAGATTTTAACATCAAACTCTTCAAGAACATCGCTAGTGACAAATCTTTTTGTTAATGTACTCTTTGAAAGATTAAAGGAGTAATCATTCAAAGAATCATTAAATATGATAGAATTTTTTCTCTGTTTTATATCTGATATATTTGCTATATCTATGTAGTGCATCTCCTCTTCATAGATTCTGAACTGATGCTCATCTCGAACAACACAGTGATAAACTGATCTATCAACACCGTAGAGTTTTTCTGCAAAACGTATTCTTTCATTACGTAAGATAGAAACTATCTGTACAATTTTCTCTTTAGATTTGTTTTCATAGAGAGCTTTGTCTTTATTGAACTCAGCAACTTTTTGAAAGCTCTTATTGTTTGAGGCGAGAAATGTTTTGAGTCCTATACCTATCTTGCCTTTCACTGCATCTAATGCTACATCCCCACGAGAAAGATCCTTTGCATCAAAGGCATTAGTGAAAATCTTTTCAGCTACTCTATAGTAAAGATAGGGTGTTTTTGAGTCGGAAAAGAGATTTGAGAGACTACCGATAAGTTTTAGATTTTCTTTATAGTCTGTTTGTTGTGAAGAGTCTTGAGCACTATAAAACATTTTTTATTTCTTGAGCAATTGACTCAATCACACTTACAGTTACAGAGTTTCCTGCCTGTTTATATCTATGAGAGAGTGCTAAATCTTTGGGAAACTGAAATTTTTCACTAAATCCTTGAAACTTCACACACTCTTGTGGTGTTAATTTTCTAATGCCTCTATCATCTTTGATAATTGGCACATTGTGTCCACCGGTACCCATATTTGCTGTCAGTGTTGGGCAGACATTATTTTTGTTCTCTCTTACATACTGTCTACGCCATTGATACACTGTATCTTTACTGACAACATCATCTTTTATCTTTTCATAGAGCGGTTTGCCATTGTAGTAAAAATTTTCACTCACCTCTTCATCTAAGTAGTGATGGATTGTTGTAGTAAGTTCTTTTTTTTCTGGAAAGTTAAAGTCAACAGTATGGTCTAAAAAAGCAACGATATAGATACGCTCTCTATTTTGTGGTATACCATAATCTTTTGTATTGAGTACCTGAGAGTAAACCTTATAACCTAAGTCTTCTAAGGTCTCTTGCACAACCTTAAAAGTTTTTCCCTTATCATGATTGACAAAACCTTTTACATTTTCTAAAAAAAGTACCTTAGGCTTATGATAAGCTGCTATTCTTGCAACATCAAAAAAGAGTGTTCCACGAGTGTCCTCAAAACCTTTTCTATGTCCAGCAATGCTAAAGGCTTGACAAGGAAAACCTGCTAAGATAATATCATGCTGTGGTATCTCTTTTTCATCTATTAAGGTAATGTCACCATGGGGTAGTTCTTTGTAGTTTAAGCTATATGTTTTTTGAGCATTTGTATCTATCTCTGATGAAAAAACGACAGAGCATTCATCTTGAAAAACATTTTCAAACCCTGTTCTTATACCACCAATACCAGCAAACAGATCGATTATTTTATACTTACTATTCAGGTTCTCTCCTCACACTATTGATGCATAATTGTACTACTTTTTAAAACTTTCGTTAAAAATATGACAAATTGCCATACTTTATAAACTATTTCGTAACTATGGCATAACTTATGTCTAAAATCTCTGTATGTTTCTTGATATACTTGTTTAAATCTTTTAGCTTTAAGTTCTTAATCTTCTCTAGCTCATCTACAGAATGACCTAGTGTAAAACCTTTGTAGTACTCCATAAAAGTACGGTTTAAACGCTGACTCATCGTCTCAACACGAAGAGGCTCACTTCCAAGTAAAAACTTCTTTGTCTGCTCTAGTTCCTCTTTTGTGACACCATTTTTTACAAACTTTGCTATGACCTCTGTGACTGTCTCTTTTGCTTCATCCATAGAGTCTAATTTTGTCTGAAGATATCCACTCATATATGAGCTAGACTTACTCACATGTACACGAGCATAAGCAGAGTATGCAAGACCGCGTTTCACACGTATCTCTTCCATCAAACGGCTTCCAAAGCCACCAGTACCTAGGATAAAAGTTGCTACTCTTGCCTTATAGTACTCTGCATCATCTACACTCATCTTGTATGGTGAGCCAAAGTAGATATATGCCTGCTTAGTCTCTTTTTTAATGATCTTAGTTTTTGGTGTTTTTCTTACTTCAAAGTGAGGTACTTTACTAGCTGTTCCTACTTCTAAACTCTCTAAAGTTTTTTTCATATTTTTTTTTACTTCACTAAGAGTCACATCACCACCTACAACAATAATTGCACGAGAAAGTACAATATGTTTAGCGATAAAGCTCTTCACATCAGGGAGTGTTATACTCTTCACACTCTCTATAGTTCCACTTGATGGTTGCCCTAAAACAGTGCCTTCAAACATAATCTTTTTAAGTTCATTTCCTGCAACATAGTCATAATCATTCTCTTTACGACTTAAATTTCCAAGTGTCATTGTTTGGATTTTACTCATGCTCTCTTGTGAATAGTTAGGATCTTTAAGAAGCAATGTAAGTTCTTTAAGAGCATTTGAATACTCCTCTTTAAGTGAGCTCAATTCTATAACAAAAGTCTCAGTCCCAGCATGAGCTGAAAGTTGGATAGCTTTAGACTCTAACTTTTCGGCAAAAGCATTTGAACCTAATCTTTTTGTTCCCTCATTGAGAAGCTTTGCAGAAAACTTTGCAAGACCTGCTTTTTTTGTATCGCTAATACTACCACTATCTGTAAATACAATCTGTGTAGTCACGATAGGAAGTCTCTTATCCTCTTCAAATATCACGGGGATATTGACACCTTTTATCTCGATATGCTCTATTTTTGCTGCCATAAGTAATTGTCCTAGTAGTAAAAGTATTGGTAATAGTTTCATTGTTTACTCAAATATCTCTAAAGTTTCATAAGCAGTATTTCTCACTGCCGGAGTTTCATCTATATCACGGATAAGTTGGACCATCTCTTCTTTTGCCATTGCATATGCGGCACCTGCCGAACTTACAACATTCTCTTCCATCATTGTTGAACCTAAGTCATTTGCTCCAAATCGTAGTGCCATCTGTCCGATGTAAGGACCCTGTGTTACCCAAGAGCTTTGGATATTTGGCACATTATCAAGATAGAGTCGTGCTACTGCTAGTAAACGCAAGTAACGGTTAGAAGATGGTTTTTCCATATCTGGAATCTGCTCTAAAAGTGCTGTGTTTTTTCCCTGAAAACTCCACATGATAAAGGCACGAAAACCACCTGTTTCATCTTGAAGACTGCGAACCATCTCAAAGTGATCAATAATATCTTCATCACTTTCAACTGTTCCATACATCATTGTAGCCGTACTCATTATATCTAGCTTATGTGCTTGACGGTGAACATCTACCCAAACTTCAGCATCTATCTTTTTAGGAGCGATAATATCACGAACCTTGTCACTAAGTATCTCAGCACCAGCACCCGGAATAGAAGCAAGTCCTTTTGCCTTTAAACGCGAGAGCACTTCTTGAATAGTGATACGAGAAACTTTTGCGATAAAATCAAGCTCAATAGAAGAAAAACCATGAATAGTAATAGTAGGGTATTTAGTATGAATATGCTCAACCAAATCTTCATACCACTCAATTTTGAGCTTAGGATGTACACCACCTTGAAAAAGTATCTGTGTTCCACCGATTTCCAAAAGCTCATCAATCTTTGCATCTATCTCATCGAAAGTAAGCACATAAGCATCTGCATCTTTTTCATGTCTATAAAAAGCACAAAACTTACAATCAACCCAGCAGATATTTGTGTAGTTGATATTTCTATCTATGACAAATGTTGTGATACCCTTAGGGTGTAGCTCTTTTTTTCTAGCACTTGCTAATCGTCCAAGCTCTTTTAAGTCAGCATTCTTGATAAGATCAAGTGCCTCTTCTTTTGTTAATCTTTTTTGCATTGTCCCGCTTTGTCAGTAAACATAGCCATAGCTCTGTTTATTCTTTTCTCTTTTTTTGGAGCATTTAACACATGCTTATTCGCTAGCCATGAGCCATCTCTATATGCCATTTTTGTAGTCCCATCTGTATCGCTATAAACAAGGATACGTAGTGGTAAGTCTAGTCCTACCGTCATATCCTGTTGCATAAGTGCAGTACCGAGTTTAGCATTACCAAAGATGACCATTTTTGACTCATTGAGCTTCATATTGACCATCTTAGCATTACCACTATGATTGATTGTAGCAAAAACAGAGAGACCCTTACTTTTAACTATTTTTTTAATATTTTGTACAGTTGTACTTACATCTGTGCAGCTTTTTTTAATGATAATATCATTTGCCATAAGGCTCACTACTATAGCCATTATAAGAGCGATTTTTTTCATCTTACTTCCATCCTCTGTTGCGTTTATTCATAGGCTTTTTCTTAAGAAAAAGAGTATATAAGATATACATTAACACAAGTAAAATAGCACTACCTATAACTATCTGTACCCATGCACTTAAGTTGATTATCTTGTTTAATATACTCTGGTGCTCATGGTTGTCAATCTTGAGATCTACCATCTCTGCGATGTGTGTCATAGCTGAAACTGCTAGGTTACCCTCTGGCATGTTCTGATGACAGGAGAGGCAAACGCCACGGCGATCAAGCTTATCGCGTTGCGCTTTATCTAAGGGCTGTGAGAGTTTGAAGTGACTTCCCACTGTCATAAGTTGTGTACCATTCTTATCTAAGATTTTTGAGTAGTCATATTTGAGGTTTGGTATAGCAGGTATCTGCTCATCTATCTGATGAGGAAGTACTTTTCCATCAGCAGTCATAATGTCTACAATAGTAGTTTGTGAAGGATCAAATGTTCCATCTATTCCAAGCCCAAGAGCTTTTTTACTAGAGTGACAGGATTCACATGAACGTGCTTCTTTTTGAATCGTGTGAGGCTGAATAGGTGACATATCTATTGCATTTTGTCCCTCTTTACCCGCACCTTCTACATCTTTAATTTTGTATATATGGTTTTGGATAAGTGCTTTTCCATCTTTTCCAATGACTGTTACAGTCACCTGACAACCAGGAACAAGAGGAGTAATCCTTCCCTCACCATTTTGTCCTAGCATTGGATCTTCCCAACGAAGGTAAGAACGAGTCTCTGTCACTTTTCCATCTACAAGATACTTCTTTAGAGATTTTCTCATCCCACCAGTTGTTCCATGAATATCTTGATCATGTGACATCTTCACATAATCAACATTTTGTTTGCCACCACTGTAGTCAATTTTTACATGACAACCATAACACTGTGGTGCCCAAGTAGCATGACATGTGTAACACTCCATTTTATCAGTGTGCGCTTGAATACTATCCATTGCTACAAGTGCTTTTTTAGAGAGTTTCTCTTCCTCTTTTAAAAGTTTCAATGGCTTAAGTTCTATATCTTTTCCACTTGCTAGGTGCATCAGGATTTTATTACCCTTTTTCACCGCTTTAGGAAGTGGATTTCCACGAGCCATGATAATATAACCATCACCCTTATCTTTTGGAACATAGCCTTGCTTTAAGTAGTCTGCTAAGTCCTGTGTTACACCACGAGCTTTACCAACTTTAGCTGTTGTGTTAAACTCATCAGAGTAACCAAGTGGCAACTCCCAAGGGTATTTTTTTGTAGTACCATGACAATCTTGACACTCTATCTCTACAGCACCTAAATTTGCTCCAGTTAAAAAGCCATCTCCGTGCATATCATTGGAAGTGTGACAATCCTGACACATCATCCCTTTTTTGAAATGCACATCAGCTTGCATGTGAATATAGCGTTTAGTGTGAAGTTTTGGTTGTGCATTACCCTCACCATCAAAAGTTGCTTTATAAGCTGTCTCCATTAGTCCTTGATAACTTACACCAATACGCTTTCCACGGTTATGACAAGTTGA
>JALWTK010000127.1 GCA_027082875.1 Sulfurimonas sp.
CATCACGAGGGGCAAGTTCGTTTGTAAAACGCTCACCCTTTGAGTTGAGCAGATAACCACCCTCTCCTCTTGCAGACTCACTTATAAGTATGCTTGAGTTTTTGAGAGCTGTTGGATGAAACTGCACGAACTCCATATCTATAAGCTCTGCACCCGCTCTCTTTGCAATGGCGATACCATCACCGGTAGAAGCTGTAGAGTTTGTCGAGTTCTTATCATAAACACGACTATATCCACCACTTGCTAACACTACTGCATTAGCCTCATAAACTATGACCTCACCACTTCGTATATCTAAAACCTCAGCACCACAAACACGACCTGACTCATCTTGAAGTAGCTCTAAGAGGTACTTATCTGCTTGTATCTCTATCTCCTCTTCTAAACACTTATCATAAAGAGTGTGAAGGATTTTTAAGCCTGTATAGTCCTGTGCATAACAGGCACGAGGAGCACTTGCACCGCCTAGTGTTCTTTGGGCAATTTTAGACTCTTTAGTACGAGAAAAACAGACACCTACGCTATCTAACCACTCCACTGTGTTTATCGCTTCACCGCACATGAAACGCACAGCCTCTTCGTCTGCCTCACCATGTGCAGACTTCAGTGTGTTAGCGATGTGATCTTCTACACTATCTTCACTTACACTTCCTAGAGCTGCGTTTATCCCACCTTGTGCCATACAAGTTTGGCTTCGTGTTGGGTACTCTTTTGTAAGCACTAAAACATCAGCACCATTTTTCTTTGCATTGAGAGCCGCTGTTAGTCCTGCTCCACCTGCTCCTATTATTAAGACATCACACTTTTTTTTCATCTTCTCTCTCATTTAGTTTTAATTTTATTGAAAATTTTGCACCACTCTGTCTATTTTGCACACTTATCTCACCATTATGATACTTATCTATAATCATCTTACACATATAAAGTCCTAACCCTGTCCCATTCTTTTCTAATTTAGTAGAGAAGTATGGATCAAATATCTTTGGTAATATCGCTTCATCAATACCTCCACCATTATCTTCTATTTCGATAATAAAAATATCATCTTCTTTATAACTTCTTATAGTTATAGTCGCATTTTGTTTTTCTATAGAGAGAAGTTGTTCTTTTGCATTTGAAAGAAGATTGAGTATAACTTGCATCAACTCACTCTCATAAATATTTACTTTTTGAGGAGTATTTAAGTCAAAAATTATTGTAATACTTTTTGCCATAAAACTCTCTTTCACCAACTCATTAGCTTTGAGTATAACACTATTGAGTGCTATATATTCTGAAGCTTTACTCGGCTGATAAAAATCTCTAAAATCTTTTATAGTTTGAGACAAGTTCTGCACATAAAGAGCTATTTTATCCAACCTTAGATCAAGGAACTCTACAAACTCTTTACGCTCACTCTCCTTACTAAGATCATATTTTTCTAGTTGTATAGTAGTTTTGAGTGTTAACTCTGTCGCAGATATAGCACTTAATGGCTGTTTCCATTGGTGAGCTATCATGGAGAGCATCTCTCCCATCTGTGCTAGACGTGACTGATGGAGAAGATATTTATCTTTTTTTTGTAACTCTTGCTCTTTAAGTGTATACTCTGTTATATCCTGCACTGTCCCATGTGCGACAAGAGGAATTCCCTCCTTCGAATAATTTATCTGTGCTTGTGCTCTAACATACTTTGTTTCGCCACTCTTTAACACTATTTGATGCTCACAAATATACTCTTTTTTATCTACTATTGCAGAGTGAAATTTTTCCATTACCCTTTCTCTATCTTCAGGAACTATACTATTTTTAAAATTCTTTAGGAGCTCCTCTTGATTCCCTTTATCTATGCCAGATATAGCATAAGTCTCTTTTGAACACTCTAGTTCATATGTTTGCAAATCTAATATCCAAGAACCCACTTTAGCTATAGTTTGTGCTTTTTCTAAATTTTTTGTAGCATCATACACCTCTGTTGCTAACTGCTTGTTGACTAAAACTAACTGAGATTTTAAATACTCAAGCTCTCTATTTTTTTTCTTCAAAAAATACTCTCTATAGAACATAAAGAATATCAATAATATAACAATAGTAAGAATCTCTTTAATATAAGGGATACTCTCCTCTTTTGTGTAGTGAATACCTACCCATTTGTTGAGTATACTTTGAATACTACTGTCTGTAATCTGTTTTACAGCCTTATTTATAATAGAGAACAAGATAGGGTCATCGTTTCGTACAGCAAAACAGACAGAAACACCCTGCTCAAACTCGCCTGCAATTTTGAGGTTGATCTTAGACTCTTTTTGCAAAAGATAAGCGGAACTCATCAGCACATCAATATGCCCAAACACCTCACCTCTCTCTACCTTAGCAAAACCCTCTTTTACACTCTCAACTTCGATTAAATCGAGCTGGGGATACTTCTTTTTCAGAGTCTCTCCAAAAGAGTTTCCCCTTACAACACTAAACTTTTTATCAAGAACATTTTTGATGTTTATAATGTAGTTTTCACTTTTGTTTGTGACTATAACTATGGGCTCGTTATAGTAAGAGTTTGTAAAATTCACATACTTTGTTCTTGAGGGTGAATAGGAGGCAAAAGGAAGAAAATCACACTTTCTTTTAGCAATATTTACTAAAGACTCTTTCCATGTTTTTGTAGGTACGAGCTCAAAAGAGAGCTGTGTTTTTTCACTCAAGAGATCTAAAAGTCCCTCACCAATACCCTCTAATTGTCCATCTTTTATAATACTATAGGGTGGAGTATTTGGTTGTGTACAAAACTGTATAGCAGGATGCTTTTTTATGTATTCCTTTTCCACTTGAGTAAAGAGAAAATCTTGTGTGCCAAAGAGTAAACTATTTATATTTAAAGGACCTGTAGAGACTTCAAGAATTTTATAGACATTATAAATATGTTTGAGTGTTTTTTCATCTATTTTTCCCATGATATTTGTCTTAAAATAAGCGAGTTCTTTTAGTTTTTTTGCCTCATAAAAGAGGGCTTCTTTACTTTTGTGCTGAGAGTTATACTTTTTGAGAATAATATCTACACTCTCCTCAATATGCGAAAAAGCATAACGCCACCCCTTCAAAGATGCCGCTTTAAACTTCGCTACTTCTTCAGGATTTTCTAAAGCATTTTTTTTACTCGTGTAGAGCAGGTCACTAAAGAAGCTAAAACCCTCTTTTTGAGGAGAAAATGTATTGTACTTTACACCCATTGCATCAAGTTTATAGGGCTCATTGGATATATAAGCAGAGTAAATATCTACTTTTTTCTCAAGAAAATCTTCCAGTCTATAAGTATGCTCAACTCTTTTTATACTCTTTGGATCAAATCCACGAGAGCTCATCATAGCAGTAATAGATGCACTCCCAAGCATATCAGCAGTTTCTGCCAAGCTCTTGCCTGCAAAATCTTTTAGTGTATTTATACCTGATGATTTTAAAGTGAGCAGGACATAGGGAGATCCCTGAAAAATAGCAGCCAAAAGTACTATCTTTTTTCCCTCACTATCATAACGAATAAGACTCGCCCTTCCTATACCGTAAGTAGTTTTACCAGAGATAATATCTTCTACATTTGGTTCTGTTTCCTCTACACCTTTGAGTTCTACATCAAAGCCAGCCTCTTTATAAAATCCCTTCTCCTTAGCCATATAGTAGCCGGCAAACTCAAACTGATTGAGCCACAGGAGTTGAAGTGAGACTTTTTTAAGTTGGGTATGCTGGGCATAAAGGGAGAGTGTAAAAAAAACTAGAAGAAAAATTTTCATAGAGTATTCACTTTTTTTAATTGTAAATAATTATACCATAACTTATAAGTTTATATTAGCGGTTTAACTGCTCAAAAACAGGAGTATTAGATAGTATCTAAGTATCCGTAAACTACCTGCAATAAGCACAAACCAAAGAAAGTTCAAACGCACAAGCCCTGCAACTAAAGTGAGAGGGTCTCCTATGAGTGGTAGCCATGAGAGAAGCAGTGCATAGTAGCCATACTTATGCCCAAAAGTGTAAGATTTTTTGCCCGTTTTAGAAGCGAATAGTTTTATTTTTGTTTTTTCATATAAAAAGTAACCGAGAT
>JALWTK010000128.1 GCA_027082875.1 Sulfurimonas sp.
TGGAGTGATACTTCAGCTTACCGTTTAGGTATTACACAAAAACTGGATGGGATGAGTCTTATGGCTGGTATGGTGTATGATAACTCTCCTGTTCCTGATGCAACATTGAGTTTTGAGCTTCCAGACTCTAACTCACTTTCTGTCTCATTTGGTGGGCGTTATGATATAAGTGATAGTATTAGCATAGGTATGTCAGCTCTTTACTCTATGCGTGATGATCGTACAGTGAAAAATGATGCTGATATTGATGGAACATTTTCAAACTCAAATGTGCTTATCCTTTCAGCTGGTTTAGGCTATAAATTTTAAGGAATTACTTGAAAAATTTAGTAAACTTTTTATCGAAAAAAGATGTTATAAAAACAGATATCTATATTCATCTCAAATGTAGTAAAACTGAGGCAGAAATGCTTCAGTATCTTGCAAAAATGTATATGCAGGGGCAAGATGATGTACTTGTACTTGAGATGCTGCAAGAACTTTATGAAACAAAAGAGTATAGACATCTTGCACACTTAGGGGAGCTGAAAAACCTTCTTGAACTTGGTTGGATACACCAACAGAGTTTTACTCCCTTAAAGATATCTGATGTTACTCCTCTAGAACTTCTTAACACTGCGGTGGGGCTTACACCATCTTTTTTGCGTCTTTTACAAGAGGGTTCCTTAGAGTCTGATCTCCCAGATGTAAAGCCTTATGCTGATCATCTCGAGTATCTACAAGATCAGTTTTTTCGTATAGAACTTTATCAAAAGATGTCTGTTATTCGCCAAAATGTACATGAGCACTCTCTTGGCATAGATAGACTCCAAGCAAAGATGAAACTTCTTGAGACTCGTATCGCTGAGAGAGTTGAGCAGACTTCTGAAAAACTGGTACTCGATAAGTTCTTTAAACAGAAGAAGATGAGTAATCTGGAACAAGTGATCTTCATTGCACTGCTTCGTGAGGAGTATAGTGCTACAGATGCTTCACTTCGGGAAATGAATGCGCTTATAGATCTGATCTCCCTAGATGACTATGAACGCATAAAAAACCGTTCACTTTTAGAGGATGGAGCAAATCTTTTAAGTAATGAGATCATAGACTATGAAGAGATGCTCAACCCTTTTGGTGGTATAAGTCGCTCTTTTTACATAGTCGATGAGGTACTTCAAAGTATCATTCACCCTCAAAAGACAAAAAAAGTTACTCGCCTTAAACTCAATGCTCTTATAGAAGAGCAGGATATTTTTGAGCTTATTGATAGTGATACGGATCTTGATGATGTTGTGCTAAATGACACAACTCGTGAGACACTAAACAACCTGATGCAACAAGTAGATAAAGAAGTAGTGGCTCGCTTAGTAAAATGGGGTGTCAAAGAGAAGAAGTCAGGCATAGATGCAAGAATCATCTTCTACGGTGCAGCAGGAACAGGAAAAACTATGACTGCTTATTCACTTGCTAAGTCACTTAAACGCCAAGTACTCGCATTTGACTGTTCTAAGATCCTCTCTATGTATGTAGGGGAGAGTGAAAAAAATGTTCGAAAAATATTCGATACATTTTATGAACTGAGTGAAAAAACAAAAACAGAACCTATCCTTCTGCTCAATGAAGCTGACCAGTTTTTAGGAGCTAGAAGTAGCGGAACTATCACTGGAGCAGATCAGATGCATAACCAGATGCAAAACATCTTCTTAGAGCAGATAGAAAACTTCCGAGGTATGCTTATAGCGACTACAAACTTATTAGAAAATATAGATAAAGCCTTCTCCAGACGTTTTAATTACAAGATAGAGTTTAAAAAACCAAATAGAGAGCAGAGAGAGGAACTCTGGGAACTTATGTTACCTGTGGAAGCACCTTATGAGAAAAAATTCGATATAAAAGAGCTCGCTTCTTATAACCTTACAGGTGGACAGATAAACTTAATAGTCAAAAATACCGCCTATAAAGTGGCTGTACGAGAAGAACCTCTTTTTTCTACAGAAGATTTCATTACTGAAATAGGGCGAGAAAAAGATGCAAACTTCGACAGTGAAAAATCTATGGGGTTTTTAAGTAAATAAAGCTCTTTTTAAACAAAAATATGTGTAAAGATTACCATTTTACACATATTACTTTTGCTCATAAAAATAGTGTAGCATTTTGTGACATCACTTCTTACTTTTCTATCTAAAAACTAAACTTTAATACTCTTTTTGATATAGTGCAGTAACTGTTTTTTCCAATTCTCTATGAGGATGGTAGTGTCTAACATCTACTGTTTTTTAGTGTGGAAAACAAATATATTCTAAAAAAGAATTTAAAAGGTAGGTTATATATGGAGCATATCAATACTGCAAATCCGTATTTTGGTGTATTCGTACTGTTTGTAGCGACATTTGGTGCATTTATTGCAACAACTGTAATCGCTCGTTTAGCGAGTCGTGCATTAGCAGCAAAAGATAGCGAAAAAATCAAACTTTCAGTCTACGAGTGTGGACCAGAAATTACAAAACAACCAAACAGAGTATCTCCACAGTTTTATCTGTTTGCACTTCTGTTTTTACTCTTTGATGTAGAGATCGTGTTTATGTTCCCATGGGCAGTAGACTTTAAACTACTTGGTTGGTTTGGTTTTGCTGAGATGTTAATGTTTATACTACTTCTTGCAATCGGTTTCGTATATGCATGGAAAAAAGGAGCGCTAGAATGGCACAACATAAAGTAAATTATACACAAGATGGTGGACTCCCCGTTGCACTAACTTCTATTGACAAGATAGTAAACTGGGGTCGTTCAAACTCACTTTGGGCATTGACTTATGGTCTTGCTTGTTGTGGTATTGAGATGATGGCTTCTGGTGCTTCTCGTTATGACTTCGACCGTTACGGTACTATTTTCCGCGGTTCTCCTCGTCAATCAGATCTTATGATCGTTGCAGGAACACTTACGAAAAAACATGCTGAGTTTATCAAGCGTTTATATGACCAAATGACAGAACCTAGATGGGTAATAAGCATGGGTTCATGTGCGAATACTGGTGGTATGTTTAACACGTATGCAACTGTTCAAGGTGTAGATAGAATCATTCCTGTTGATTTATATCTTCCTGGTTGTGCACCACGTCCTGAGACTCTTCAGTATGGTGTAATGTTACTACAGAAAAAAATCCGTGCAAACAAAGCTGGCAATGCACAAAAGCCAAAAAGGTTAATGTAATATGAGAGCGTATACTCCTAAAAAAGATGTACAAGCAAAAGCGTACTACACTGACAGATATTATGTTGCACCACAAGTGCCAAAGAGTGAAGTAGAGAGTGATGAAGTTTTTGCAGCAGACTTAGCAGCTATAAAAGCGAAGTTTGAAGTAAAAGAGGCTTACATACAAGTTGAGCAGATGGTAGTTTATATCAATGCTAAAGATATCTACGGTGTACTTGAGCTTATGAAAGATGAGTTAGCATATACACAACTCTCAGAAATGTCAGCGATAGACTGGTTAGCAAAAGATAACACTTTTGAGATCTTTTATCAGATGCTCTCTATGACGAAACGTAAGCGTATCCGTATCAAGTACTTTATCAACAATGGCGAAGCTGTTGATAGTGTTGAGAAGCTTTTTCGTTCTGCTGACTGGTCTGAGCGTGAGATGTTTGACATGTTTGGTATCGAAGCGAACAACCATCCATTTATGAAGCGCATCCTTATGCCTTATGACTGGCAAGGTTTTCCACTTCTTAAGACTTATCCACTAGAGGGTGATGAGTTTGCTGCATGGTATGAAGTAGATAAGATTTATGGAAAAGAGGCTCGTGAAGCTATTGGACCAGAGATTCGTGATACTGCTCGTGTTGATAGATACGACTCTGAGCGTTTTGCACGTCTTGGCTTTGAAGTTCCAAAAGGTACTGAGATTACTGGTGATGAGCCTAGAAATCCTCAAGAGTATCAAGAAGAGGGTGGCGTTTTCCTCATCAAAAAATACACAAAAGAGTCTTCAACTGTTGTTGATGATCCTCAAAGATAGGGTGGTATAAGATATGGCACAGGTAAAAAATAGATTAAGACCGTTTTTT
>JALWTK010000129.1 GCA_027082875.1 Sulfurimonas sp.
TTTACTCTTTTAGAGAAAATGGGAATGCCTTTCACTAAAGGGAGTAACTAATGGCTAAGAAGTCTATGATCGCAAAAGCGGCAAGAGAACCTAAATTCAAAGTACGTGGATACACAAGATGTCAAATTTGTGGTCGTCCACACTCTGTACTACGTGATTTCGGTATCTGCCGTATCTGTTTTAGAAAAATGGCAAACGAGGGATTAATCCCAGGTGTTAGAAAGTCAAGCTGGTAGGCATTCGCCTCCAACTTGAAACTCCTAACAATAGCAGATGTCCTTTCGGGGATGTCCACATTAAGGAAAAATAATGGCAATTAATGATCTAGTATCAGATGCGTTAACTCGTGTTCGTAATGCAGGTATGAGAAGATTACCAGTTACTACTTTAGTACACTCAAAGAGTATTGAAGCATTAGCAAATATCTTAGTAGAAAAAGGTTACCTAGAGTCTGCAAACGTTCTTGAAGATGGCGTTAAGAAGACAATCAAAGTTGTACTTAAGTACAATGAAGATGGTAAAACAGTTATCAATGAAATGAAAAGAGTTTCTAAGCCTGGACGTCGTGTTTACAAAGGTAAAGAAGAGATCAAACGTTTCAAAAATGGTTATGGTACTATTATTGTAAGTACATCACATGGCGTTCTTTCTAATGATAAAGCTTATGAGCTTGGCATTGGTGGTGAAGTTATGTGTACGGTTTGGTAGGGAGATAATATGTCAAGAATTGGAAAATTACCAGTAGACTTTGGAGCTGACATTGCTGTTAGTACAAATGGAGATGTTATTACTTTTACTAAAGGTAAAGTAAGTATGGATTTAGATACAAAAGGAAATGTAGATTTCGCTATTGATGGAACTACAATTACTTTTGCTACTAAGTCAGATGCTAAAGAGCATAGAGCTTTTTGGGGAACTTATAGAGCATTAGCTAACAATATTGTAGTCGGTTTAACAACTGGATATACAAAACAGTTAGAGATTAATGGTGTTGGTTATAGAGCTGCTGTTAAAGGCAAGGTACTTAACTTACAACTTGGTCACTCTCATGACATTAACTTTGATTTAGTTGATGGTCTTGAAGCTACTGTTGAGAAAAATGTTATCACTCTTAAGAGTCATGACAAGCAACTTCTTGGTGCTGCAGCTGCAAAAATCAGAAGTTTCCGTCCACCAGAGCCTTACAAAGGTAAGGGTGTGAAATACATGGAAGAGCATATCGTGCGTAAAGCCGGTAAAACTGCTAAGAAGTAAGGGAAGGTATTAAAATATGAATGCAAAAGTATTAAAAAGCAAAGTAGCAAACCGTCTTAGACGTAAGTTACGTATTCGTGCAAAAATATCTGGTAGTGCTACACTTCCTCGTGTTTCTGTATTTAAATCAAATCGTTACCTAAGTGTACAAGCTATTGACGATGTAGCTGGAGCAACACTATGTGCTGCTAACTCTAAAACACTAGGAAAATCTGCAAACAAAGATGGTGCTACAGCACTTGGTGAGGCATTCGCTGCTACACTTAAAGCTGCTAATATCAACGAGATTGTATTTGACCGTAATGGTTACCAATACCACGGCGTTATCGCTGCATTTGGTGACGCACTTCGCGCTAACGAAATTAAGTTCTAAGGAGACATGATGGAAATTAACAGAGATGATTTTGAAGAGTCAATTGTAAATATTGGTCGTGTAACTAAAGTTGTTAAAGGTGGTAGACGTTTTCGTTTTACTGCTCTTATCGTAGTTGGTGACAAGAATGGTACTATTGGTTATGGTATGGGAAAAGCGAAAGAAGTTCCTGATGCTATCCGTAAAGCTGTTGATAATGCATTTAAAAATCTTACAACTGTAAGTATTAAAGGTACAACAATAGCACATGATATTGAGCATAAGTATAACGCTAGCCGCGTTCTTCTTAAGCCAGCATCTGAAGGTACAGGTGTTATCGCTGGTGGAGCTGCTCGTCCAGTTCTAGAGCTTGCAGGAATACAAGATATTCTTACAAAATCAATCGGTTCTAACAACCCTAACACACTAGTGCGCGCAACTGTTGAAGCACTTGGTAGACTTAAAGGATAATTGATGGGTATTGAAAATTTAACACCTTCTGAAGGTTCTACTTCTAACCGTAAACGTGTTGGACGTGGACAAGCTTCTGGGACTGGTAAGACTGCAGCACGTGGTCAAAAAGGTCAGAAATCTCGTTCAGGTTACAAGAGAAAACGTAACTTTGAGGGTGGTCAACAGCCACTTGCAAAGCGTATGCCAAAGATAGGATTTACTTCTCATCTTGTAAAGCCATACGTAATTAACGTTACAAAAATTAAAGCAGTAGCAGAACTCTCAGAGATCACTATAGAAGCAATTCGTGGTGTTCACAAGATGGGTGCTGCAGTTGCAAAAGTTAAGTTAGTTGGAGCTGGTGCAAAAGATCTTGCTTCAAAAATTAAAGACGAAAACGTTACTACTACAGGTAACTAGTAATTATGAATAAAAATCTAGTTAATAAGATACTTATTACTATCGGGTTTTTATTTGTCTATCGCCTGCTGGCTTATGTGCCAGTTCCAGGCGTAGATACAGCAGTTATTGCCTCTTTCTTCGACTCACACCAATCAGATGCTCTTGGACTTATGAATATGTTCAGCGGAAACGCAGTACAGAGACTCTCAATTATTTCACTTGGTATTATGCCTTATATCACTGCCTCAATCATCATGGAGCTTTTAGCTGCAACATTTCCTACTTTAGGACAGATGAAAAAAGAGCGTGACGGTATGGTTAAGTATATGCAAATTATTCGTTATGCGACTATTGTTATTACTATAATTCAAGCGATTGGTGTTAGTGTAGGGCTTCAGAGTCTTACTGGTCCTAGTGGTAATAGTGCTATATTAGCTGATCACAACACATTTATCATCCTTTCTGCTATCTCAATGTTAGCTGGAACTATGCTTCTTATGTGGATAGGTGAGCAGATAACTCAGAGCGGTATCGGTAACGGTATATCTCTTATTATCTTCGCAGGTATCGTATCAGCAATACCAAATGCCATTGGTAAAACAGTAACAATGGTAAATACAGGTGCTATGAGTTTTATCACAGTTATCGGTATTCTTGCACTTGTTTTAAGTACTGTAGCTATTATTATATATGTTGAACTTGGTGAACGTCGTGTTCAAATTACATATGCTAAAAAGACTATGATGCAGAACCAAAATAAGCGCATTATGAACTATATACCTATTAAAGTGAACCTTGCTGGTGTTATTCCAGTAATTTTTGCAAGTGCTATTTTAATGTTTCCTATGACAGTGTTATCTTCTAGTACCAACCCTACTATTATGGCTATTGCTGATGTATTGAATCCTAGTAGCTACTTTTTCAACTTTTTAACTTTTACATTTGTAATTTTCTTTGCGTTCTTTTATGCAAGTATTACTTTTAATGCAAAAGATATTGCTGATAACCTGAAACGCCAAGGTGGATTTATTCCAGGTATTCGTACTGGAGAGGCAACAAAGAACTTTTTAAATGATACTGCTAGTAAACTTACTGTTACTGGTGCTCTTTATCTTGGTCTTATTGCTACTCTTCCATTTATGATTATTAAGGGAATGGGTGTTCCATTCTTCTTTGGTGGTACTGCAGTTTTAATCGTTGTTCAAGTTGCACTTGATACGATGAGAAAAATTGAAGCACAAGTGTATATGAGCAAATATGAAACTCTAAGTGCAGTCGGTCTCTAACGATGGCTATTTCACTTAGAAAACCTCAAGAAATTGAAAAGCTTCGTGCTGCCAACAAGATTGTTGGTGGTGCCCTCGAACTTCTTCGAACAAACACAAAAGCTGGAATGACTCTTAAAGAACTTGATGCAATGGCTGAAGATTACATCCGTAGTCATGGTGCGATACCATCTTTTAAAGGTCTTTATGGTTTTCCTAATGCAGTGTGTACCTCTCTTAACAACGTTATTATTCATGGTATTCCAACTGACTATGCACTCCAAGAGGGTGATGTAATTGGTTTTGATATTGGAACTGAACTTGATGGTTGGTTCGGTGATGCTGCAATCACTATGGGTGTTGGAAGTATTAGTGAGGAAGATGAAGCACTTATTGCCTGTGCAAAAGAGACTCTGTACACAGCAATTAGCGAGATAAAAGAGGGCATGAGATTTAAAGAGTTATCTTTAATTCTTCAGACATCTATTAAAGATGCTGGATATATTCCTTTGAGAGACTTTTGTGGTCATGGAATAGGTAGAAAACCTCATGAAGAACCTCAAATTCCTAACTATCTTGATGGAAAAGCGAAAGCTGGACCGAAGATAAAAAATGGAATGGTTTTTTGTTTGGAACCTATGATTTGTCAAAAAGAATCAAAACCAATTATTTTAGAAAATGGTTGGGATGTTGTTAGTACCGATGATTTACGCGGTTCACACTATGAGCATACTGTTGCAGTTATAAACGGTAAAGCTGAAATATTATCTCTTGCTTAAGAGAAACTAAAAGGACTTAAAATGGCTAAAGCTGATGTTATTGAAGTTGACGGCAAGATTATTGAAGCATTACCCAATGCAACTTTCCGTGTTGAATTAGAGAATGGGCATATTATTTTATGCCATATTGCTGGAAAAATGAGAATGCATTACATTAAAATTCTTCCAGGTGATCGTGTTAAATTAGAGTTAACTCCATACTCACTAGATAAAGGTCGTATTACTTATAGATATAAGTAAGCGACTACATATAGGGATGTAAGTCCCTATACTACTTTTTAGTATCTAAAAAGTGTCTGCATTTCTAAACTCTGCTATTTCTGTTTCCACCATCTCATTTATCATTGTTGTGAAGAGTTCACTGATCATATTTGGACTTACACCTAGTTCTATAGCTTGATGGCGAACACGAGCCTTAATGAAGTTTATTCTATCTTCTGCTTTGACTTCTTCTACACTATTTTTAAATGCAGCTGCCTGGCGAATTAGATGACTACGCTCTGAAATAAGTTCTACTAGCTTACTATCGAGCGTATCTATCTCAGTTCTTACTTCTTCTAATGAATTACATTTTTTCATAATAATTTATCCTTTTAGTCTTGTTAACACTATTGTAACTATTTATTTGTATAATTTTATTACGATTCTCCTTGTATATCCTTATTCTGATTCAATAAGTTTTATACTCTTGCTTCTAGGTTACTCTTAGAAGCTTTTATCCCTTTATTATTACTATTTATTAGGCTTTAAGATTTTCTTTGTAGCTTTAGGAAGATGTGCAAAAGGAACATTTAAAATTCCTTTTTTTTCTTTGTCATCTAGGAGTATTACATCCAGTGTCATTTTTGCTTGGTAAAAACGCAAAGCTTTATACTTTTCACCAAGCATCTCAAACTCAATGTTTCTACTTCGTAAATCTTCGTTTATTTTTTTCTTTATCATTACTTAACCTTTGAGATAGATACCAGTATCTTTTATTTCAATCTTGCCAGCATCTCCAAGTGAAGTGAGTGTACGTTTGAACTCTTTTTTACTAAGACCAAAAACATCTCGTATAAGCTCTGCATCACTCTTGTAGTTGTAAGGCATAATACCTTTAGCCTCTTTAAGAAGTGCAAGAACCTTCTCATCACTACCGCCACTTTTTTTACTGCCTGGTTTTCTTAGAGTAAGGTCTATATTACCGTCTTTACGTACACTTTTAACATAAGCAGTTCTCTTCTCACCTATCTTTATAGTCTCAAAGATTTCATTGTGGTAGATAAGACCTTCGTACTTGTCGTTTACTATACACTTAAAGCCAAGTGGTGTTCTTTGGATGATGAGTATCTCAACAACCTTATTTGCTGCTAAGCCTACTACTTTTTTCTCTAAGAAGTCACCGATCTTTTCTGTTCCTACAAGTCTATGTGTACGCTCATCGTAGATGACTTTGAGAAATCTCTTCTCGCCTATTTTAAAAGGTGTCTTTTGAAACATGTTTGGTACAAGAAGATCTTTAGAAAGGTTCCAGTCCATAAAAGCACCAAAAGGGGCAGTGTCAACCACTGTAAAGAGTGCCATCTCATCGAGCATAGCTGTAGGTTTGGAGGTAGTAGCTACAAGTCTATCTTCTGAGTCGGTGTAGAGAAAGACATCAATAAGCATGCCCTCTTTCATATCTTGCGTAAGGTATGGGCCAGGGAGTAGTACATCATTTCCATCTTGTGCCATCAGGTAGGCACCTGGAGTTGTGAGTCTATCTATTTTGAGTGTGTTGATTTCGCCGAGTTCTAAAAAGTAACTCTGTGTTTTTTCTGTCATTTGGTTTTTCCGTCTGTTTGAATTTAATCGGAATTATACCATTATTTTAGAGTTCTAAAATATCTCTAGTGATAGGAATAAGCTCCATCTTGATAGTTTTGATAAATCTATCTAAAGCTGTAGAGTTATGTGTTTCTAAATCATCATACTCTATCTGGATAACTATAGTCTCATCTGAAAACTCTTTTGTAAATTTACCAGCACTACTACTAAGGGCAACGACTAAGTCATACTCTCTATCCTGCACGGCATTGAGCTCTTTTGATTTGTACTCATCAGACCATGATCCGTCTTTAACAAGAGCTGATTTTACATTTTTATCTATAGGTTTGCTTTTTTTCACAGCAGCACTCTCTACTGTGACATTTTTTACATAGTGGTTGAGAACTGCTTGTGCAATGATAGAGATTTTTGAGTTGTCATCGCATAGCATGAGTATATTTTTGCTCATTTATAGCCTTTAGGTACTTTATATGTAATTGTAGCAAATTATTTCAAGAAAGAGGTGAAATGAGGAATAGTACTTGCTAACTCTTAATTAGAAAATATATTACGAGAAGATAATGATACTATTTAAAAGTTCCAATGCAAAAATGTACTACTATAAGGTAAATATATATAAAACTCTTTTTGGAGATTTTTTAATTCAAAAAGAGTATGGTGCAGCACAAAACCTTAAACCAACTAATGTCATCAAAGAGTATGCAGATTCAAAAAAAGAGGCTATGTTTAAGCTTATCGACATTGTTGTTGACAAAAAAGATTTAGGATACTTAAAAGCTTCCTAAATCTTAGCTCCACTATATAAAACCCTTCCATAACGCAAGCCCCAAACTACAAACAGTATCAACCAGAGTGTAAACGAGATATCAAATAAGAAGTTTAAACCCCATCCGAACGCTATATTAAAACTAAAAAGAGCCCGACCTAGTACAACTACTTGAATAAAAATAAAGATAGCAGTTGCAAACTTGTCTCCATGCGGGGGTTGCCCTGAGTGACCAAGTGTCACACGAGTGCCAAAACCTATAAGCAGAGTTGTTAAAAAACCTATGGCGAGAAGGTGTATGTTTAAAAAGTAAAAAGAGATATCAAAAAATATCTCACCAAGAAGGCTAAGTGCTGAAAGTAAAAATGCAGTCGGTAACCAAAATAGAGCAAGATGCAGAACCCAAAGAATAGCAGGAGACTCAAACGGTCTTAGTTCCCAGCGTTTAAACTCTAAAGTCATATAGATAGAAAGAAGTAGGTCGATAAGAATTTCTGCTGTTTTGATCTCAAGTGAAGAAAAGAGTGCCTTGGCTACAAAAAGAACAAACACAATTTTGATGAAGTTTTCATTTTTTACAGCAAAAGAGTGTGAGAAAAAAGGAATCATCCTTTGTCCAACACTAAATGCTAAGAAGATAAGATAGAGATAAAAGGAGATATTTATAGCAGAGCTTAAAGCTGCTGGAACATAGAGTGAAAGAATAAAAGATATATTGCCTATAAGACCAAAGTAATTAGTATTGAGTATCCAAAAGGAGTCTTTTTTATCAGTGGCTTTACCAGTGTTATATATGCTATGAAGTTTCATAACTATAATCAGCTCTGCTATAAATGTAGTAAACATTCCAAGTGCAGTGAGCTCGGTAGAGATAAAACTACCAGCTACAAAGAGTGCAGAGCCAAGAAGAGAAATCAAAAAAGTATTCACATAGTACTTTTTACTTATAAGTTCACTCTGGTTAAATTTTGGAAAAGTAGTAAATAAAAAACCTGTAAAAACATTCGTAAAAACTAAAAATGTAAGCGAGTAGACATGAAATATTTTGGCATCAACTGCAAGAGATAAAATTCCTTTATAGCTAAGAGCGAAGAGAAGCATCATAACAATGGCGTTGAGAACACCAAGTAAGAAAAATGGCTGATGCGGTTGTGATAAAAAATAGTTGGGTTTTATTTGTGTGTTCATAATGTTCCTAAATTAAATAAGTTTGTCCAAGTGTTTTACAGTATGCTCCTAGCATAGCATGCTCGAAGTCGTTGTTTGTGGCATACTGGTAGCCAAAGGTTTTTGCCCACATCTGATGCTCTTCCATACAGAGATAAAAGAAAGGACCTTTATTGTGCCAAGGCTTGAAGCTCTCATAGGCATGTTTGAACATTTCAATCTTTGTTTCATCTGGATAAGAAGTTTTTCCACTCGCATCTACATGAGGAATCTGTGTGATCTTTGTGTGAAACTCACGCCCTCGTAGTTGTTTGATAACGGGTTTGATAAATGTAAGTGTTCCAAAACTCACAAGGGCTACCTCTTGGGGGGAGAATTCTAGTATAAGTCTCTCGTAAACTGTTTGATATTCATCAAGATAACCAAGATACTCTACGATAGGGTGAAAATGAAAACCAACTTTGACACCTTTGTCGGCTAATTTTCTAGCTGCATTGATGCGTTTATCCAAAGAAGCTGTAAGGTGCTCTTCGTTTTCTATAATAGTAGGGGTGTTTAGGCTCCATGTACAGAGAATATTTTTTGGCACTTCATTTTCTAAAAAGTACTTAATGTTATCACTCTTTGTTTTAAACTCTAAGATAACATTTGGATTAGCAGAGGCAAAGGCAAAGAGGGCATCTAAAACACCCTCGCGATTGCCAAACATAAGAGAGTCACTCGCCTGACCAGTACCTATATGGTAGGTTTTATTGGGATCTAGTTCAAGGTTTAAGAGTTTATCTTTAAAACTACTATCAAAGGTAATGGTATTTTGATTGTAAAAACTCTGGATAGAGCAGTATGAACAGTCAAAACCACAAGACTCTACCGCATCGAGTGTAAGCAGGTTACAGCATCTTGTCTTTTCACTAGCAACAGGACAGAGTCCAAGACCAAACCCCTGTTTCTCCGCTACTTTAAAGGTAAACTTCTGCTCTTTTGGAATGTTTTTGAGAGTAAAATTATCATAAGAGTTCGTGGCATTTCGTATCTCTTCATAAGCCTTTCTCAGTCGAGTGAAAACTACTTTTCGCTGTGGGTGTTCAGGAAAGATAATCTTAATCCTTTTCTCATCCCACAACTCTAAGTCTCTTGCTATTTCTATTATCTGTTTGATCTCTTGATGGGAAAACTTATACTCATAGGCTTTTGTCTGGATAAACTCCTGCTCATCTTGTGGGAGATTTGTAAAAAATGTATTTTGTATCGCTTTTGTAAATTTTTCGTTATATGAATTCATAATGGAATTTTAGCGAAACTCTCTTAATGGAGAAGGAAATTAAAAATATGACAAAATGCAATAAAATTAAAGGAGCAAATAAATTTCTATTACAATATCTCTACTATTATACAAAGGAGTTCTTTATGATCTTAGGTAAATGTCCCTACTGTGAAGATGGAGAGATTGAAGTGCGAGATAAAGAAGTGAGTGGAAAAAAGGTAAAACTTTATGCTTGTTCAAATGCCAACTGGAAAACGGAAGATGGGGAGATGTTTGAGCTAACTGAAAAATCTACTTGTGATTTTAAGATCTGGCAAAACTCTCTTGCAAAGTATGGAAAATGGCTTCAGTATAAAGATATACGAACTCTGTTAGCTGGCGAAGATTTAGAGTTAGAGTTTTTGAGTAAAAAATATGGTAAAAAAGTTTATTATTCTAAACTTGTAGTGTTAAATAGGGAATATGGAGTGAGTATTCTATGGGATTAAGCGCTTCTTAATAAAACTTTTAAATATGTTTGGGTATAATTCCCATCCGCTTTGCTGTTTTAACAAACAAGAGAGTATTTCTATCTTTATATATACTATATAGATAAAAGTATTGGCAAGCTAAAATTCTCATCTATTGAGAAACGAAAGTTTTCTTGCCTAAGAGCAGTGAAGATGAACAAACAAAGGACTACTTATGAAAGTAAGAGCTTCAGTTAAGAAGATGTGTGACGACTGTAAAGTTGTCAAGAGAAAAGGCATTGTTAGAGTAATCTGCAAAGTTAAAAAACATAAACAGAGACAAGGATAACCATGGCTCGTATATCTGGTGTTGATTTACCTAAAAAGAAAAGAATAGAGTACGGTTTAACGTATGTCTATGGTATTGGTCTTCATGCTTCTCGTCTTATTTTAGACGCGACAGGAATTGACTATAACAAAAGAGTTTTCGAACTCAATGAAGCTGATGTTGCTGCAATAACTGCTGAAATCCGTGAAAACCATATGGTTGAAGGTGATTTACGTAAGAAAGTAGCAATGGATATTAAAGCTCTTATGGATCTAGGTTCATATAGAGGTCTTCGTCACCGTCGTGGTCTTCCATGTCGTGGTCAAAAAACTAAGACAAATGCGCGTACTCGTAAGGGTAAACGTAAGACTGTCGGCGCAGCGTAAGGAATAGATTATGGCAAAAAGAAAAGCTGTTAGAAAAAAAGTAGTAAAGAAAAATATTGCACGTGGTATCTGCCACATAGCTGCATCATTTAACAATACACTTGTAACAATTACAGATGAGATGGGTAACATGATTGCTTGGAGTTCTGCTGGTTCACTTGGTTTCAAGGGTTCTAAAAAGTCAACTCCATTTGCTGCACAAGCTGCTGTTGAAGATGCAGTTGCTAAAGCACAAGTACATGGTATCAAACAACTTGGAATCAAAGTTCAGGGTCCAGGTTCAGGTCGTGAGACTGCTGTTAAAGCAGTTGGAGCTATTGAGGGAATCAGTGTTACATTTATGAAAGATGTTACACCATTACCACACAACGGTTGTCGCGCACCTAAGCGTCGTAGAGTTTAAGGAGATTACTGATGGCAAGATATAGAGGTCCAGTAGAAAAAATCGAAAGAAGATTCGGTGTAAGTCTTAACCTTAAAGGTGAGCGTCGTTTAGCGGGTAAATCTGCATTAGAAAAAAGACCTTATGGTCCTGGTCAACATGGTCAGCGTCGTAAGAAAGTTTCTGAATATGGTTTACAACTTAATGAAAAGCAAAAAGCAAAATTCATGTATGGTGTTTCTGAAAAAGGTTTCCGTGCATTATTTGTTGAAGCAAAGCGTAAAGCAGGAAATACAGGTACAAACCTTATTACTTTAATTGAGCAGAGACTTGATAATGTTGTTTATAGAATGGGATTCGCATCTACTCGTAGATTCGCTCGTCAACTTGTAACTCATGGTCACATCCTTGTTGATGGCAAAAAACTTGATATTCCTTCTTACCGTGTTAAACCAGGTCAGAAAATAGAGATTAAAGAAGCTAGTAAGACTAACAACCAAGTTGTTCGTGCTATTGAGCTTACTAATCAAACTGGTCTTGCTCCATGGGTTGATATCGATGCTGAAAAAGTATATGGTATCTTTACTCGTTTACCAGAGCGTGACGAAGTTGTTATCCCAGTTGAAGAACGTTTAATCGTTGAGCTTTACTCAAAATAGTAATTAATTAATAAAAGGGCGTTTCAAATATGAAAAAAATTAAAACAACTCCTCTAGCTCCACAAGAGTTTGAGGTAGAACAAATTAGTGAAAATGAAGCAAATATTATGGCTTACCCGTTTGAAACAGGTTATGCTATCTCATTAGCTCATCCACTTCGCCGTTTCTTATTAAGTAGTTCTGTTGGTTATGCACCAATCGCTATTAAAATCGAAGGTGCTAAACATGAGTTTGACTCAGTTCGTGGTATGCTTGAAGATATTTCAGATTTTATCTTAAATCTTAAAGAGATTCGTTTTAAACTAAATGATGAAGCTACTGAAGCAGAAATCAACTACAGCTTTGCTGGTCCTTGTACTATTACAGGTAAAGATCTTAGCAATGATGAAGTTGCTGTTGTAACAGAAGATGCACCACTTGCTACATTAAACGAAGATTCTACTCTTAACTTTAGCATCAAAATTGCTCAAGGTATTGGGTATGTTCCTAGTGAAGATACTTACGAAGAGTTAGAAGATGGTTATATCGCTTTAGATGCATTCTTTACTCCAGTTAGAAGTGCTACTTACAAGATCGAAAATGTTCTTGTAGAAGACAATCCTAACTTTGAAAGAGTTGTTATGAACATCAAAACTGATGGTCAAATCACTCCTGTTGAAGCATTTAGAAACTCTTTAGAAGTTATGTATGCACAACTTGCAGTATTTAACTCTGAGATTAGCATAAAAGCACCAACAACTATTGAGAGAGTTGAAGAGTCACCAGATCTTAAAAAACTAACTACTAACATAGATAGTCTTGGATTAAGTGCTCGTTCATTTAACTGTCTTGATCGTTCAAGCATTAAACTTATAGGTGAAATTGCACTTATGAGTACGAATGACTTAAAAAATGTTAAAAATCTTGGAAAAAAATCATACGATGAAATCGTTGAGAAAGTTCAAGAGTTCGGTTTCGCTGTTGGCGCAGACTTAGCTGATGATGTAGTTACTGCATTAAAAAAGAAAATTGAAGCTTTAAAAGCTTAATATAGAGGATTAGATATGAGACACCGTCATGGATATCGTAAACTAGGTCGTACAAGTACACATAGAGCTGCACTTCTTAAAAACCTTAGTATTTCGTTAATAGAACATGGAAAAATCGAAACTACTGCTATTAAAGCAAAAGAGTTACGTTCATATGTAGAGAAACTTATTACAGTTGCTACTAAAAACGACTCAAATGCTCACAGAACAGTATTTGCTGCGCTTCAAAGTAAAGAAGCTACTAACAAACTTGTAACAGAAATTGCACCTAAGTATGTTGATCGTGCTGGTGGATATACTAGAGTTACTAGAACTAGAATTCGTCGTGGTGATGCTACTACTATGGCGTTTATTGAGTTAGTATAATTTATACTACCCAGTAACCTAAACGCGGGTCACCTCGCGTTTAACCCCTTTTTATTTCCCAATTCTAAAATACTTTAATAACAGGATTTACTATCATGAGTAATTTCGCATTTGGAACTTACCGCATTACCGATCAAAACCCACAACATATTCAAGCTCTCATTGCGGCTATAGAATCAGGTATCAAACTTATAGACACTTCTACAAACTATATGGATGGAGGAGCAGAACGCGCTATTGCAAAAGCTATGAGAAGTTTTGATGATGAAACACGAGCTTCAGTAGAAATAGTTAGTAAATTTGGTTACATCCAAGGAATAACTTTGGCAAGACACAAAGAGGAGCCTTTTGAAGATGTAGTAGAGTTTAGTAAGTCTTGCTTTCACTCTATAAGTAAAACATTTATGCTAGATCAGCTAGAACAGTCACTACTACGTTTAGAGCTTACGAAGATAGACTGTTATCTCCTTCATAATCCAGAATACTACATACTCACAATGCTTAATAAAGAGAAAGCTTTAGATGAAGTGCTTGACAGTATGATGGACAGAATCTTTGATGCATTTGTCGCATTAGAAGAGCAGGTGAAAAATGGAACTGTTGGGAGTTATGGTATAAGCTCAAATAACTTCAGTATAGATCATAAATCTATAGACTTTTTACCTTATGAAGATCTTATAACTTTAGCTGACAAAGCAGCAGAAATAGTAGGAAATGATACACATAGTTTTACAACTATACAACTCCCTATAAATATGCTTGAAACAGAGGGACTTAAGTGTGCTTCATGGGCAAAGGAAAATGGGCTACGAGTTCTAGTGAACAGACCTTTAAATGCACAAAAAGGGGAGTTAATGTTTCGTCTTGCTGATTATGATGAGAGTCATGAATATTATCATCACCTTAATGAACTCTTAGATGTTTGTGGTGATGAACAACTAAAGCCCCTAGGGAATCTCATAGAACAGTTAGATGAGAATAAACATAAATATGGTTGGATAGGCGACTATGATAGCTTTTTATATGCACAGATTATTCCACATATTCAAAAGACACTAGAAAAAATAGATGAGCAGTATCTTGAGACAATGCTTCACTATATTGATATGTTTTTAACTGAGTATAGAAAAATGGTGGCTTACGAGTGTAGCAAAAGTACTCGAGTACAGCTAAAAGAAGAGCTAGAAGGTTGTAGTAGACCACTTCAAGAGTGTGCTCTAAGTTTTCTCAAAGAGTGTGAAAGTGTAGATTATGTCCTTATAGGCATGAGAAAACCTTCGTATGTAGCTGATGTTATGGCCTTAGCTTAGTAGGTAAATATTTATTTTATGGTTTGTTAAGCGATATTGTCCTATTTTATGATATTAAATGATAAAATTTCTAAATAGAGATGCAAAGGAAGAGAATGATTCCATTTTCAGATGAAGAGTTATTAGACCCAGTAAAGTTAGTTATAGAAAAAGTTCGCCCATCATTAGCGCTTGATGGTGGAGATATTGACTTCATTACTGTCAAAAATGGTGCTGTGTATGTACAGTTAAAAGGTGCATGTATTGGCTGTGCTAGTAGTGGTAGTACACTTAAGTATGGGGTTGAACGCCAGTTAAGAATGGATATTCACCCAGAATTAACAGTTGTAAATGTACCTGCAGGTATGGAAAACGATATAGACAACTTATAAGAAAATTTTTACTAGAAGAAGAGCATGAGTACAATAAGTAAATACCAAACATTATCACAAGCAAAAGAGAGTTTTAATAAGGCAGAATATAAAAATGCTTTAGAAAAATTTGCTGTAGTTTTACAAAACTATCCTAACTCAAAAGAGGCTTTTAATGGTGTTATTCTCTCCGAAATGGCTATGAGTGGTGAAGGTGGTGCAGAAGCTCTTTTTGATTACTATGAGATACTTAAAGAAGATGACAAAGAACAAGCTGATATGATCATGAGTGAAATTTTACAAAATATGGATGGAACTTTAGAAAAATTGAGTGAAGTATTTGCCGATCCTATTCGTGAGCGTTTGGAGTTTGAAGATGGTATTTTATATAGTGACTTTAAACAGCTTTTAGAGGAGGGTGCTCCTTTTAAAGAGACATTTGAAAATATAATGTTTTCAACTCGTGTTATTATTACAAAAAAAGATGATTTTATAGACTTTTTAGATAGACTAATAGAACATGACTTTGCTGAGATGGCGCTCACTTATCTGGAAAATGCACTCAGTGTTTATCCTAGTGATAAACTTCTTCGTAAACTCCTTAAAAAACTCGCACAAGGCAAACAGAGTTGAAAATAGAACTCCCTAACCAAGCTTATAAATATGTAACAGAAGATTCTCAAGAGTGTGATGGTGAGACAGCCTTTGTTCTCACGGCACAAAATGAGAAGTACCTAGAAAATGCAAAAGAAAATAAAGCCCACTCAATCATCAAAATAGCAGAGATTGCTTCACTCTTTCGTGTTGATGAGATAGAGATAGTTGGTATTACCGGTACAAATGGCAAGACAACTACAGCAAGTGCTATCTACTCTTTTCTTCTTGACTTAGGCTATAAAACAGCTATGCAAGGGACTCGTGGTCTCTTTATGAATGACACTATAGCAGAAGGTAAAACATTGACAACGCCATCTGTTTTAAATACCTACAAGCATATCTACCAAGCTGTTGAATCTGGATGTAAATACTTCATCATGGAAGTTAGCTCTCATGCTATAGTGCAAAAACGAATTGAAGGTTTAAATTTTGCTCTGAAAATATTAACAAATATTACGCAAGATCATCTTGACTATCATAAGACTATAGAAGACTATATCTATGTGAAGAACTCGTTTTTTCAAGATGAGGGTAAAAAGCTTATAAACCGTGATGAGCCAAGAGCTGACTTTAACTTTAAAAATGCCTATACTTACTCTATAGAAAACCCTTCGACATATAGACTTATGGCATATTCACTTAACAATGGCAGTAGTGGACTAATCCAACACTTCCAAGAGATAGTGCCTTTTACTGCCTCTCTACATGGTTTTTTTAATCTTTATAATCTTATGGGTGCTATCGCAGCAGTACATCTTTTAACAGATAAAAAACTTGAAGAGATCGCTGATGTCGTTGATAATTTTGCAGGAGTAAGTGGAAGAATGGAACAGGTCTGTACTTGTCCAAATGTCATAGTTGACTTCGCACATACACCTGATGGTATGCAGCAAGTACTCAATGCACTAAAAGAGAAAGAACTGATAGTAGTCTTTGGTGCTGGTGGTGATAGAGATACTCTCAAACGCCCTCTCATGGGGAGAGTGGCTTCTTCATTAGCTAAAAAAGTATTTATTACCAGCGACAACCCTCGATATGAAGATCCTGAAGCAATCGTGCAAGATATCTTAGATGGCATTGAAGATCGCTCAGATGTTGTAGTCGAACTCAACCGTAAAAAAGCTATAGAGATGGCACTCGATGTACAGGGTGAGGATGAAGTGGTAGTGATATTGGGAAAAGGTGATGAATCTTATCAGCTTATTTACGATGAGAAGCTCCCCTTTGATGATAGAAAAGTGGTGCGAGAACTACTTAATCTTTAAAGATGAGACTTCTTCTCCTCTCCCTTCTTCTTAGTTTCAATCTTTTAGGCTTTGAGAGTTATAATTATGTCAACAAAAACTACAAAATAACTTCCAAGCAAGAACTTAAACACGACTATTTTTCAAAAATATCTACACATTTTTATGCGCAAGAAATTAAATATTTTAACTCCTTTGATGGACTGAAAATCGCTTATAGAATCTTCAAAGTGAAAAATGCAAAAGTAAATATAGTTATCTCAAGTGGTCGAACGGAGGGTATGCTCAAGTACCAAGAATTTATTTATGATCTTAATCGTAATGGCTATAGTGTTTATATCTCAGACCACCGTGGACAAGGTAATTCACAGAGACTCCTTAAAGATACTCAAATTGGACATGTTATAAAGTTTGAAAACTATGTAAAAGATTTACATCAGTTTGTTATAAACTTTGTGCCTAAGGATAAAAAAAGAGTTCTTATTGGTCACTCTATGGGTGGAGCGATAGCATCACTTTATGTGGAAGAATATCCTCAAGATTTTACTATGTTGGCATTAAGCTCTCCTATGCATCAACCTGACTTAGTAGGGAACTCTTTTGGTAATTTAGCTTGTGAGCTTATTGAGAAACGTAAACATGATATTGATAGATATGCAATAGGACAAAAATCTTATGATGACTCTACTACACCTTTTGAAAAAAATATTTTAACACACTCTAAACTTAGATATGAGATTACTAAGATAGCTTTTGATATTGAGCCTCAAACAAAAGTTGGAGGCCCGAGTGTTCGATGGGTTTCAGAAGCGTGTTCAGGAAGTGCAAAAAGTATTGCAAATGCTTCAAAGATAAAAATCCCTGTATTATTACTTCAAGCAGCAGAAGATAAGGTAGTCAATCTTGAACCACAAGAGAAATTTTGTGAAAATGTAGGAAAATTATGTCAGGGTTATTCTATAAAAGGTGCATATCATGAGCTTTTTGTAGAAAAAGATAGTATTAGAAAGAGAGTAATGACTGCTCTACTGAATTTTATAGAGAGTCATTAGTCTATTGGCATTAGAAAGTTTTGTTAAAGTCTACTTGATTTGAAGTATTGAGAAAGAGAGAGGCTTTTAAAAAGATAGAACTAACATTTTTATCAATAGTGAAGGTCACACTACTCGCGTTTTGTTCACTGATAGTGATGTTCTCATCCCCACTCCAAGTAATATTACTCATTAGAGAGACATTAGTCTCATTATTTTCAAAATTTCCTTTTATAGTAAGTGTTTGTGGATTTCCTATGTCAGAGATATTAATATCTGTTGCATTAACATAGGTAAGTGATTGTAAGCTTTTTATATGTACGGGAGATGAATTGCTAAACTGTGAGGCATACACTATTTTTAAAGTAGTATCTCCACCATTTTTCAGCGGAGCTAGTGTACCTATGCCAGTGTAGAGTAGATTTGTATCTGGAGTTGACCAAGTTATATCTTTTGTACCGTCTGTAGTAGTTCCATCAGTATAAGTGACTATAGCCTTATAACTTTTACTTGCATCTGTAGAGTAGAGTGAAATATTTAAGTCATTGATATCTATAGAAGAGATATCTGGGATGGGTGAAGTTGTAGTGTTATCTCCGCAGGAGATGAGAAGAAAAGGAAGTAAAAATGAAGATAATTTTGTAGAGAGTTGCATAATAATCCTAGTATCTGTAGTTTATACCGAAGTATACTGTATTCATAACGGAGTTGTAACTTGTTTTTGTTGTGATGAAATTTATAGCTTCGTAGGATATATGTCTAGCTTCATAACCTAATTCTAAGTCAAAGTGTTTACTCAGTGGAATATAGGAACCAAGTGCTAACTGAAATGAGCCAAATGCAAGAGATTTGTGAAGTTTTCTATCGATATTATGTACACCACTTCCAAAACCAACTTTTACAAAGGGAAGTGCATAGATGTTAAAGTCAAAGGCTTTAATAAGACTAACATTAAAACCAATTTTATTCCCATCTTTACTAGCTGAGGGTGCTGATGAAAATATTTTTGCATCGTTATTGAGATAGTCTAAGGAAAACTCAACTGAATATGCTTTTCTATCTCCATAACCTATTTTAATATTTGCTAAAGCAGAAGAACTTGTAGCATCAACTTCAGAGAATTTTTCTTTGTAAACACCGATATGTGTACCGATGTAAGGTGTTGCATCTGCAAAAAGTGTAGTAAGTAAGAGTGAAAAGAGTATAATTTTTTTCAATTTGTATAGCTTCCTCAAAGAGTTTTAGAGAGAAATTATAGCAAAATACTTGCTAATAAACTTAAAAAAGTAAACTTATTTATTAGCATTAGACTAAAGGAGAAGAATTTTGCTATAATTTCGAAAAAAAATCAAGGACTATTTTTATGGGAATCCCTCAACCAGCCTTTTATATGTTTAAATGTGAGCAATCAGCTCCTCCAGGAATGCCAAAACCATCATGTGTAACAAAAGATACACAAGATTTATTTCAACACTTAGCTACTACTCTTATGAAAGAGGGTGTAATGGGTACAGTGCAGCCAATCCGCACAGGATGTATGAACCGTTGTCAAAGTGGTCCAGTTATGTTAGTGGAACCAGGTCATACTATGTATGCTGGCCTTACAAAAGAGAAGATCGACCGTATTGTACAAGAGCACATCATTGGTGGAAATGTAGTTGAAGAGTTCGTAATAGACTCTGAAATGTGGGATACAGCCATTAGCCCTGCAGATATGAAAAAGCAAATGGGTCGATAGGAATTTAGATGCAAATAGAGATGCTTTATAGTAAACTACATCGCGCTACCGTAACGGATGCCAACTTAAATTATATTGGTTCTATTACTATAGATGAGGAGCTTATGGAAGCTGCGAAGATGAGAGTAGGGCAAAAAGTAGAGATACTTAACATCAACAATGGCGAGCGTTTTAGTACCTATGTTATTCTCGGTGAACGTTATAAACGCGACATCTGTCTTAACGGCGCAGCAGCTCGTAAGGTGCAACCAGGTGACAAGATCATTATAGTTGCATATGCTTCTTATAATGAAAAAGAGCTTGAGACTTATGAGCCTAAGGTTGTTATATTAGATGAAAAAAATAATATTACTGACATAGAGGCATGTATCTAAATGTTTGACATGGGCCAAATGGGTAAAATGCTTGAGGGAATGCAGGAAAATGCAGAGAAACTCAAGGAAGATCTTGCAAGTAAATCTTACAGTGTTAAAACTGGTGGTGGACTTGTAGAACTTACTGTCAATGGTAATGGTGAAGTTATAGATTTAGTAATAGATGATACAACTTTAACAGACAAAGACATGTTACAGATTTTACTTATTGGTGCTATCAATGATGCCAATAAAATGGTCCAGCAAAACCAGCAGAGTAGTGCGATGAACATGCTCGGTGGTATGGGTAATCCCTTTGGTGGAGCGAAGTAGGTGTTTCGCCTATTTCTCCTCACACAACTCTTTCTAGTAAGTATATATGCCTGTCAAGGTGGTTATGTCTCATGTGTAGCCAAAATAAAAGACTCCAAAACTATTCAAAACAACTCACTTAGTATACCTGTAAAAGGGCATAAACGATTAGTCTATTCTAAGCAGAGACCTAATGCAAAAATTCTTAAGTACGATCCTTTCCTCTCTCTTTATCTTATAAAAGATAAAAGCACTTTTGCCTATCCTTTTCGTGTTAATATGAAGCTACAACTAGGCTCAGCACTTGTAACTAATAAATATGCAAAAGAGGGGAAAATTCTCAAAAATCAAATAGGACTTAACTCACTTGCACTTTATAGTGTGAAAAGTAAAAAGCCAGCTCTTATCACAAGCTCATGTTGCTCTTTAGAAGGGATAGTGACACCTCGTGGTGTGATTCAAAAAGAGTACATCAAGAGATTTCTCTCCTCTGCACCTGCGACTTATGGAGATATAGGAGTAAGAGTAAAAGATGAAAAGGGTTTGGTGATAGTGAACTCTTCTAATCCTTACATTAAAGATAACCCTTTCCACAAAGAAGACTACATAGTGGCTTTTGATGGTAAGAGAGTACGTTCGGCTTCTATTTTTATGAGAAAGGTTCTCTTCTCAAAGATAGGCTCCCTGCATAGTGTGAAAGTCAAACGCGATGGAAAGTTTCTTACCTTTGATATAATAACTCATAAACGCTATGGTGGAGGGGTATTAAGTGATACTTTTTTAGAACAAAAAGGTATCTATTTTGATGAAAATCTTCATATTATCAAATTACCAAAGATGCTTAAGAATTATGGACTCTTAGTAGGAGATCGGCTTCTTCAGGTAAATGCTATAACAGTAAAAAATCAAGAAGAACTTCTACGGTATATAGAGAACTTTAAAGATTTCTCACTTCTTCTTTTTGAGAGAAAAAACTTCCAGTTTTTTGTAAAGATTAAGTAGAAAAACAGTAAAATTTCCTATGCAAAACTTTGAGCAATTTTTATTAGATAACTTACCAACATCAAAAAGTATTCACCCTACTTATGAAGATGCTCTACAAAACATGCTTATCGCTGGTGGCAAAAGATTTCGACCAGCTCTTTTACTCGGTGTAGTAAAAGCTTACAATCCTCTTATGCTAGACTCTGCAAGACATGCAGCCTATGCTATAGAACTTCTTCACACTTACTCACTTATTCACGATGATTTACCAGCTATGGATGACTCACCACTTCGCCGTGGGAAACCGACTCTTCATGTTTCATTTGATGAAGTAACAGCTATCTTGGTAGGTGATGCACTTAACACTTACTCTTTTGAAGTCTTAGCAAATGCACCTTTTTCAGATGCTACTCGGGTTAAACTTATCCGTGAGTTAGCCTCTAATGGTGGTCTTAATGGTATGGTTCTCGGTCAAGCAATAGATTGCTACTTTGAAAACAGACCACTTAAAGTGGAAGATATAAAGTTTCTTCATACAAATAAAACAGCTAAACTTATAGCAGCTTCTCTTAAGATGGGAGCAATTATAGTTGGTCAAGAAGATGTGGCAGAGAAGCTTTATGACTTTGGGATTAAACTTGGACTGCTCTTTCAGATTCAAGATGACATCTTAGATGTGACACAGAGTAGTGAAGAAGCCGGAAAACTTACAAATAATGATGAAGATAAAAATAGCTTTGTTACGATACTAGGGCTTCAAGAAGCAACTGCCGAGGCAGATGCAATAGCTACAGAATTAACACAAGAGATACTTAGTCTCGATGAGAGCTTACAACGTGAGTTGTCCTCGTTACTAAGAAAATACATCAACAGACACAAATAAAACACACAAACAAAATTAAGGATTAAGAATATGCCAAATGTAATGCGTAAAAAGATGGCGGATAGTATTAGATTTTTAGCTGCAGATATGGTTCAGGCTGCAAACTCAGGACACCCAGGTGCACCTATGGGTCTCGCAGATATCGCAGTAGTTCTAAGTGAACATCTCAAGCATAACCCGAAAAATCCTGACTGGTTAAATCGAGATAGATTAGTATTCTCAGGTGGACATGCAACTGGTCTTATCTACTCACTCTACTATCTATGGGGCTATGGTTTAGAGATAGAAGATCTTAAAAACTTCCGTCAACTAGATTCTAAAACACCTGGGCATCCTGAATATGGTCACACAGCAGGTATAGAAATCACTACTGGACCATTGGGACAGGGTATTGCAAATGCAGTTGGTTTTGCTATGGCATCTAAGTTTGTAGGTGCACAAATAAATAGCGATACTGCGGACTTGATTGATCATCATGTCTACTGTTTATGTGGTGATGGCGATTTAGAAGAGGGTATCTCTTATGAAGCTGCTTCTATTGCTGGACACAACAAGCTTGATAATCTTGTAGTTATTTATGATTCAAATCGGATTACTATTGAAGGTTCTACTGATTTGAGTATTAGTGAAAATATCCGTATGCGTTTTGAGGCACAAGAGTGGGATGTTTTAGAGTGTGATGGGCATGATTATGATGAGATTAATGATGCTATTGTTCATGCAAAAGATAACGATAAACCTACACTTATCATCGCACATACTATTATCGCTAAGGGTGCTGGAGAGTTAGAGGGTTCACATCATGCCCATGGTGCTCCTTTAGGTGATGGTGTTATTGCTAAGGCAAAAGTAGAAGCTGGTTTTGATCCTGCAAAGAAATTTTTTGTACCTGAAGATGCACTTGCTAGATTTCGTTGTGCTATAGAGCATGGTGATCTTCTTGAACGTGAGTGGATTCATAGACAGAAAACTCTTCCACTTATGGAGCAAAACGAGGCACTCTCAGCACTTCAAAACCCTGACTTTTCTCGCATAGAGTACCCAGTGTTTGAAAAAGCTGAAGCAACTCGCAGCACTAACGGAAAGATTATGAATGCTATCGCTCGTGGTATTCCTAGTTTCTTAGGTGGATCTGCTGACCTTAGTCCGTCAAACAAAACAAATCTAAACGATATGGGAGTTTTTCCTAAGGGTAGAAATATCTACTTTGGTATTCGTGAACATGCGATGGCATCTATAGTGAATGCGATGGCTCTGTATGGTCCACTTATGCCTTTTTCAGCTACATTTTTTGTGTTTTCAGACTACTTAAAACCCGCTGCTCGTATTGCCGCTCTTACAGGCATCCAAAATTTTTACATCTGGACACACGATAGTATAGGTGTAGGTGAAGATGGTCCAACACATCAACCAATAGAACATCTTTCACAGTTCCGTGCACTTCCAAACTTCTATGTATGGCGTCCAGCTGATGGTGCAGAGAATGTTGAAGCTTGGAAAAAAGCACTAAGCATGAAGAAATCTCCATCTGCGTTTGTATGTTCTCGCCAAAACCTTTCAATCCTTCCAAAAGCTGTAAAGGGTGATGCATCTCGTGGTGGTTACCTTCTTGCTGAGTCTGATAATGCTGTGATGACTATTATGGCATCAGGTTCAGAGGTGGAACTAGCACTCAAAGTGAGAGAGAGTTTAGCAGAAATGAGTGTTCCTGTAAATGTTGTTTCAGTTCCATGTTATGACCTCTTTATTGAGCAAGATGCAGACTATATGGCATCTATCATCATTGAAGGTACAAAAACTGTAGCTATAGAAGCTGCTCGTGGGCTAGAGTGGTACAGACTTGCAGACACAGTTATTGCTATGGACAGTTTTGGTGCCTCAGCTCCAGCCCCACTCCTTTTTGAGAAATTTGGTTTCACTGTTGAGTCTATTATGGATAAAATAAAATAAGAATAAACATAATACGAGTATTTCAGCTCTGATTTAGTTTGTAAGTACTATACTTTTTGTAACTTACAAACAAGGATCCAAAAATGAAAAAAATTCTACTTAGCACATTAGCTGCTTTTGCTCTTACTACAACTGCTTTTGCAGGGGTGAACTCTCAAACAGGTTGTGGGTTAGGTGCCGTTCTCATTAAAGATGATTCATCTGCTCTTATGCTTGCTCTTCAGGCTACTACAAACGCTACTTCAGGAATTCAAACTTTTGGTATTACTTCGGGTACTTCTGGATGTAAAAAGACTAAGTTTGTTATGAATGAAAGAGCATCTGAGTTTGTCGCATCGAATATGGATATTCTTGCAAAAGAGATCTCTGTTGGTCATGGTGAGTCTTTAGACACACTTGCTGAGCTTTTAGAAGTTCAAAACAGAGTTGCTTTCGAAGCAGAACTTCAAGCAAACTACAACAGCATCTACACTTCACAAAACGTTGAAATGTCAGATGTTCTTGACAACATCGCTACTATATAAGTAGAGATTTTGTATTAAACGCCATTGGTGTTTAATACATATTACCCCTAAACACCACTTCGAGGACACCTTATTTTACACAAATTTTTTATGCTATCCATTTTTTTGATGAGTTTACTACAAGCATCTTCACTAGAATATCAAAAAAAAGCTGTAAAGCTTCATCTCTGGGAGAGTCGTTACTGGAACTTACTTCTTCACATGGTTGATGGTGAAAGTGAAATAGATGATCCAAACTTTTTTTTTGCAAAAGATGGTAAAACTAATGCAAAAAATGAACTTAATGCTACCCTAGATGCACTCTTACATGAAACAAGGTTCGATGATAATGCCTCAGCATGTAAATTTCCTGCTCGTACTTATTGGCTTGCTCATGAGCTTAATATAACCGACTTACCAGAAGTTCACTGCACAAAGTATAATAAAATACTCAAAAGATTAGCACCAAAGTCAGCTACTTTAGTATTTCCCTCTGCACATATAAACTCTCCAGCTTCCATGTTTGGACATACTTTTATACGTATTAACTCGCGCTATAAGTCAAAGCTTTTAGCTTATGCTATTAACTATGCAGCTGATGCAGATCCTACAAAGGAGAATGGGACAATTTTTGCAATAAAGGGACTTTTTGGCGGTTATTATGGAAATTATTCTTTGCTTCCTTATTCTGAAAAACTTAAAGAGTACAGAGATAGTGAACAGAGAGATATTTGGGAATATGATTTAGATCTCAATAAGGCAGAAACCTTAAGTATGGTTCGGCACATATGGGAACTCAATGGCACACACTCTCGTTACTACTTTTTAACAGAGAACTGCTCCTATAATATGCTCTGGCTTATAGAGATAGCTCGTCCTTCTCTTTATCTTAGAGAACATTTTCATTTCGAAGTAATTCCTCTTGAGACAATTCATGTTGTCAAAGAAGAAAATATTATTATAGCAGAGAGTTATAGACCATCAAAAAGAACAACTCTTCTGAAATACGAAGAGCTTATAGAATCTCAAAATATTCATTATGTTAAAGAGTTAGTAAATTCTGATGTAGATGTTGAGAAGTTTTTAGAAGATACTACTATTACTATGCAACAAGAACAGTATATTCTTGAAGCGAGTATTGAGTACTTAGAATACTCCTATTCAAAAACTAAGATGAGTAAAGAGCAGTACTTAAAAATTTTTCATACATTGACAAAATCAAGAGCAATATTAGGTAAGGGTAATATTCTCAAAATAGAAACACCAAATAATCCTATTATAAGTCATAGAGCAATTCGTACGAGTATAGGAGCAGGTGTTAGAGATGGAAAAGGTATAGGTTTTTTAGGTCTGAGACCAGCTTACCATGATCTTGAAGATAGTGATGTTGGCTTTTTAAGAGGTACACAGATAGAGTTTTTAACTATACTCCTCTCTTATAACAAAGAAACAAGTATAGAGCTTGAAAAAGCAACACTTCTCTCTATAGCTTCTATCACTCAACGAAGTGAGTTCTTTAGTGGTTTATCTTGGAGAATGCATACTGGATGGGATAAAAACTCTTTTCAAGAAAAAAGTAACTTTACTGGATCAGTTGGAGTTGGCTTTGGTATAGGTAATAAGTTTGCTTATATTTATGCACTAGTGGAACCTTTCTTTTATATCACAGATACTTTAACAGGTGGGGCAGGAGCAACTCTAGGCTTAGTGATAGATAAGTATAAGTTTATGAGTACAAATATTGAAGCAACCCAGAGGCTATATGACACGGGAAGAACACAGTCATTAGTTCACCTTACACAGAGTTTTCGACTCTCACAAAACTTCCAAATGAAGTTACAATATACCTACAAAGATAGGTATTCTGATTCTGTAGAAGCTAATGAACAGACATACCGAGCAGTTCTAAACTACTACTATTAATGCTTTATCTTTGGTAAGCACACTCTGTCTGAATTCTACTATCCACATAACCTCGCCCAAGAGTGAAGTGATAAAGTACTTGAAACTTATTGTCTCTTAGCCCTAAAACATCATGCATCATATCATCTAAAAAGCATCCTATTCCTGTTCCACTAAGCCCCATAGAAGTAGCTTCAAGATAGAGCTCTTGTCCTACCATTCCACATTCCCAGTATAGTTCTTTGTATCGGTGTGCTCCATGAGTCTGTAACTCCTCTGAAAAGTGAGTAAGCATGCCAAGAGAAAATGCACTATCTCTTGCTATATCCTGCCCACAGCTCACACCCTTGCTAAACTCTAAGTAAGAAGAAGTATCTAAGAGATAAAGATTTTGTAGAGGCATCTCTTTCCAGAGAAAATTTGGAAGCATCGCCTCTTGGAGAGCTTTTTTGTGCTCTTTGTTTCTTATCAAGATATAAAGACCTGACTCATAATCTTCAACACGGTTGACAAAGAGAGTAAGGTGAGCTGCATTTTCTTGGCCATGGAGAGAGCCATTTACAGACTCTAGCAGAGTATGAAACTGCTCTTGTGTGATGAAGGATTCTTCTTTGTCCATCACATGGATACTTCTGCGTTTAAGAACAACCTCTTTTGACTCTTGTGTAGGCTCGCGTTTCACCTTGAGGGGTGAAATGTGTTTTTTGGTCTTTTCATCTACACTTGTAGCATTTTCTATCTGCTCTATAATCTCCCACTCTTGCATACTTGAGCTTAGTTCATTTGCTATACCCTTGTAAAAAAGTGGTAGATTTTCTATGAGTGAAGAGAAATCTATCTTACTCAAGTCAGAACTCTCTTCTTTTGTATTTGGTGTGACAAGTAAAAGCATATCTGCTATCTCTTCTTCGTGAAATCTACTCTTTTGATTCAGTCCCATTATCTTGTTAAGGTCTGCGTTTGAGAGAGTGTCTACTCTGCTAATATTCCATCCGAGCATCTTTGCAGATACTACTAAACTCTGCCATGCATGACCAGCATCAAGGTTTACATAACGAAATGCTCTCTCGCCATACTTCCAAACCTCTCGCCATGAGATACTTGAAAGCCCTACCAAAAAGCTATTGGCAGGAAGTTCTTTCCATAGGGAACTCTCAAATTCTGCTAAGAGTTCAAGTCTATGCTCTTTAGGTGCATAGTGAAGCACACTACTTTTCTCTGAGACATCTTTTAAAAGTGGAGGTAAAACAAGATAGGTTTCACTAGGATGCAGGTTACCGCTAGAAGCATTACATCGTACTGCCCATTTGCTACCACCGGACTCTTTCCAAGCTGCGATTCCCATGCTAAACTGTAAGAACTGCGCGAGGGATTCTTTGAGTAGTGGAGCAGCAGGGACATCCTCATCAAGTAGACTGTAGGGAATAGTCGCGTTTGTATCTGAAAGAGGCAGTTCTATAGAAGCTGCACCCTCATAGTTACGAAAAGGATCAGGCTGCGATGCCCAGTCCATGTAGCCAAGTGAGCGAGCATATCTTTGTTGGGAGTGTTTTGTCGTTTCATGGTAGTGAAAAACTGTCTGTAGATTTTTATTCATAATGAGATTTTACAAGCTTAGCCTTAAGCACAAGCTTTTAAAAATTGTTGCAGATGATATTTAATATACTCAGGCAAGAAAATTTGATATACTCCGAAAAATAGAGAATGGAGTATATATCAATGCAAGCAAATGAAGTAACAAAAGAAAATCTTAGAGAGATGGTAAACCTTTTTTATACAAAAGTTATAAAAGATGAACTAGTAGGTCCTTTTTTTATAGAGAAACTAGGTAATGATATGAAAAATGAGAAGTGGGTTCCTCACCTTGAACTCTTAACAAACTTCTGGGCTTCCATATCTTTAGGAGATTTCGCTTATAAAGGAAATCCTTTTGCACCTCATGTATCTATACAAAATCTCTCAAGAGAAGCTTTTTCAAGATGGTTAGAACTTTTTGCTGCAACATTAGACACTGTCTATGTTCCTCAGATAGCAGATCAGTTTAAAGAGCGAAGTACTATTATCGCTGGGAATTTTATGCGAAATCTACGACTTTAACATCTTAGTCCTGCCCTTAAATATTCCTACAAAAAAGAGTTTAGTTTCTCTTTTTTGGTAGCGTTTACAAAAAACTCTGATAAAACCCTCTTATGAAATTTTCCTCTTTAAAACTCACAACACCATACTTAGAACTTCCGGCACTCTTTTACGATAAAGTCTCACCGACACCCCTCCATAAACCATTTGTAATCTCAGTCTCAAATGATGCTGCAACACTCCTAGGCGTCGATGAAGATCTCTCTTTGGATGAAGAGTTAGTAGATATTGTAAATGGTAAAAAGCTATCTGGTTCAGACCCTTTTGCTATGTGTTATGCTGGACATCAGTTCGGTTACTTTGTCCCGCGTTTAGGCGATGGCCGTGCCATAAATCTTGGTAAGGTAAATGGACAGAACTTACAACTCAAAGGCTCAGGACTGACTCTTTACTCAAGGCAAGGTGATGGAAGAGCAGTTCTTCGCTCAAGTATACGTGAGTATCTTATGAGTGAGGCTATGCATGGACTAGGTATCAGTACCTCTCGTGCTCTCGCACTCATAGGGAGTGACACAGATGTAGCTCGTGAAAGATGGGAAAAAGGGGCGATAGTCTTGCGTTTATCTCCAACATGGGTGCGTTTTGGAACTTTCGAGTACTTCAATGCTAGTGGTGAGCATGCTATGTTAGAAGAACTCGCTGACTATGTTATAAACGAGAGCTTTTCACATCTTCAATCTAGTGAAGATAGATACCTCAAAATGTATGCCGAGATCGTTCGTAACACTGCTACAACTATAGCCAAGTGGCAGAGTGTAGGTTTTAATCACGGGGTGATGAATACTGACAATATGTCCATAGATGGAAGAACCATAGACTATGGACCTTTTGCATTTTTAGATGACTATGAGAAGGATTATGTCTGTAACCATACTGATAGAGATGGAAGATATAGCTTCTCAAATCAGCCAAGCATAGGACACTGGAACTTAACTATGCTTGCTCGTGCACTCTCGCCTATGGTAAATTATGAGAGTGCTCTGTCAGTTTTAGATGAGGTCTACGATGCTACTTATGAAGAGGTCTACTCGGAGATAATGTACGCTAAGATGGGACTAGAGAGTGAGCAAGAGAATGATAAAGAGTTGTTTCAATGGATGCTAGGAGCTCTAGGATCAGCAACTATAGACTACACAGATTTCTTTAGAAAACTCTCGTGTTTTAATGGGGATAAGTCTGAGCTTTTAAATATCTGCGTTTATAGAACAAGCTTAGAAGAGTGGCTGGAGTCCTATGAGCAGCGTTTAGAAAAAGAGACACTCAGTACTGGGGAACGCCATGAAAAGATGCTCAAGGTAAATCCAAAGTACATCTTAAAAAATCACATACTTCAAGAGGCTATAGAAAAAGCAGAGAAAAAAGACTTTAGCATGGTAAATGATCTTCTTAAAGTTGCCCTGAGTCCTTTTGAAGAGCATTCAGACTTAGAGCATCTTACTTCAAGAGCTCCAATGGAAGCAAAAAATATAAAACTAAGTTGTTCCTCATGAGTATAGACAAAGAATTTAAAACGGTAGAAGAGTTGAGTACAGATAAAGCAAAGCTTGTGGAGGTTGAGCTGATGCTCACACCAGAGGAGTTACAACACTTTGCTGCTTATTGTATAGAAAATGATGTGAAGTTTAATGACTGGATTCGTAAACTAGCTTGTGAAAAGCTCGCAACTCAAGAGAGTTAGGCACAGCGGAAGCTAAGTTCACTTCTGTTTCGACCATTGTTTTTTGCACAGTAGAGTGCTTGATCGGCGAAGTTGTAAAGCTTGTCTAAATCATACTCTTTTGAAGGTGCTACTGTTGCTATACCTATACTTGCTGTAATATACTCAGATACAAGAGACTCTATATGTTCAATCTTTTGAGACTCAATAAGATTACAAAGTTGCATAACATGCTCATGTGTTTTCTCTTTGTCATCTGAAATGATAATACCAGCAAACTCTTCTCCACCAAGTCTAAAAACAAAGTCATCATCTCTTTGGATATGTTGTTTTATAAGTTTTGCTACTTCAATGAGTGCATCATCACCTTTAAGGTGTCCATAGTAGTCGTTATAGTTTTTAAAGTAGTCTATATCTAAAATAAAAAAAGTAATGTACTGCTGTTTTCGTTTTGCAAGTGCTGTGAGCTTTGGAATCATGTCATAAAAGTATCTTCTATTGTACATATTCGTGAGTTCATCCGTGATAGCTTTATTGCGAAGATCAGTTATATACTTTTTTTCTCGTTCTCGTACGAGCTCTAGCTTTTTATCTGATTCTTCTAGTGCTTGTTCATTCATATACATAGCAAAAGTAAGTATGGATGAAGTTGCTATGAGACGCATGAGGTCTATGTATTGCCACTTACCTTCTGACCAAATACCGACATTCAAAAAAGCAAGAGTAAAAAGGAGAGTATAAAAAACAAAAGCAAAATAAAAACCGATTTTTTTGCCATTTGCCAATGTTGCAAATACTGGTAAAAATATTGTCCAGATAAGTGAAAAATGTGAGCTTCCATTGATATAGATAAATGTGAGAAAAAAAAGAAAGAGGTTAATAGTGGCTAGTTTTGCGGCCTTTGGAATGTTTTGATCGCGTTTAAGTACAAAAAGTACACGTAAAGAGATAGTAGCTGCGATAAAGTCTAATGATGCAACACTATAATTTTGGACGACAAAAAGATTTACAAATAAGAAGAAGATAAAGACTAACATTGTAAGAATAGATATGCTACTTATAAGTAAAACACGTCTAAAAGATACATTATCAATATACTCTATGTCAAGAGAAAGAATTTTCAACCATTTATTCATGAAAATTATTTTACCATAATATTTAATATATTTGATTTAATTTTATAAATATTGTAAAAGAATGACACCTAAAAAGATAACTCCTAGAAAAAGGAGTGAGGAGATGAAGACAAGGGCGGTAACTACTTTTGGGCTACAGTTATACAGAGATGAAAGATTAACATTTGCAACGGCTAAAGGCATAAGAAGTTCAATAAATATGATCCCTTTTATCATAATATCTAGATTAAGATTGACAAGAACAAAAAAAGCGATGCTAGGAAGAAGTATAAACTTGGATGTCATAACCCATAAGAGGAGTCTTTTGTTAAGTTCTTTTATCTTTGTGTCATATAAATAGATACCAAATAAAAAGAGTTGCATAGTCATAGAAGCATAAGCACCCATCATAAGCATATTCATAATAGAGTCGTGAATAGGTACCCTGTAAATACTGAGAAGTATTGCTATTATTGCAGCCCAGAGTATAGGGAGTTTGAGGATATTTTTAAGTGAAGTCTTTGTATCAAAACTCCCTCTTGAGTAGAAAAATACACCTATTGTATAGACTACAAAAACATTGACTAGGTTGACTATGGTAGTATAAGGGATAGACTCAGGGCCAAAGATCGCAATGTTTATGGGGATACCTAAGTTTCCAGTATTACCGATGATGGCCGCAACCATAGTGATGGAGTACTCTTTTTTATCTTCAAAAAGAAGCTTCGCTACAAAGGCTGAGAGAGCTAGAGCTATGAGGACTATAAAGAGGTAGATAGAGGGAGCAAAGAGTAGGGTGGCATCTACTGGATGTAGAAGAAGTCCCCAAAAAGTGAGGAAAACTTGTAAAAAGTAAACATTTATTAAGGTAATTGTTTTATCATCTATCTGCTCTTTAAAAGTTTTTTTTGCCATGTAACCCATAACTATAAAGATATAGATACTTAAAATACTGATTATAATTGAACTCATAGTTATATTTTACTATAATTTCATATGCAAACAATAGAAAATATAAATAATACGATTAAAGAAAATATGGCAGTGATGGTCTACTTCTCTGCACCCACTTGTAATGTCTGTCATGCACTCAAGCCAAAACTCCTTGAAGAGTTAGAAAAAAACTTTAGTGATTTTAAGGTAGAGAGTGTTGATATCTCAGTAGAAGAGGATATAGCACCACACTTTAGCGTTTATGCTATTCCCACTGTGCTTATCTATCTTGATGGGCAAGAGTTTACTCGAAAGTCTCGTCATATGTCTGTGGGTGAAGTCATAGAAGAGATACGACGTCCTTATGAGATTATGACCTCTTAGTACTACTTCATAAACGCGATAAGTGAAGCAGTCACAGCAACATTAAGTGACTCTACCCCGCGTTGCATAGGAATACTTATGGAGTTGTTACAGAGTTTTTCTACCTCTGGACTCACTCCATCACTCTCATTTCCTAAAACAAAGATACTCTTTTTAGAAGGCACTACATCATAAATATCACTTGAAGCATGTGAAGAGAGAGCATATATCTTTGTATCTTCTAGTGTAGGAAGAACATCTTCTAATGCATTACAGAAGTAGATAGGAAGTTTAAAAAGGGTGCCAGCACTTGCTTTTATAACGAGTGGAGAAATTTTTGCAGAGCTTTTTTTAGGAAGAATGATGCCATCCACATTTCCAGCAGCACAGCTTCTTATAATCATCCCAAGGTTTTGAGGGTTTTGTATACCATCTAAGGCTATGAGTCTAAACTCAGACATGTTCTGAAGCTCTTTAGCATTTTGATAACTCTTTGCCATAATATCTATAGCTACACCTTGATCTTGCTTGGCATTTTTACTGATACGAGAGAGGGTGTTCTTCTCATGGTAAGTTATCTCTACTTTACGACTTTTAGCTAAAGAGAGTATAGTCTTTATTGCACCATCACTCTTATTTGAAGATGCCATGTGAAGTTTATGTACTTCTACATTTTCATCTTGTAGTGCTTCTATGACGACATTACGTCCGTAAAGTGTGATGATTTTTTCAAAAAATGCTTTTTTATCTTTGTACTCTTGTGAATCTTGCATATATCTAACCTTTATATTAATTAACTATTTCGTAAACTATTTCAGTTTTGTTTTTTATCTTTTTTATCTCTAAAACATTTAAACCCTCTATCTCAAGAGACATAAACTCTTCTAGTGAACTTATCTGATGTTTTGCCACTTCGCGAAGTACTATACCTCTATAGGCTTTTGCCCAGTGGCTTACAGTTTTTCCACCTTTTAAGAACTTGAGAGTTGTGTAGGGGCTTGAGAGTTTATAAAACTTTTCATAGTATCCAGCACGTAGGTCTAGTATGTCAGCATTTCCTAGAGCGAGATCAAGTTGGTAGGAGAAGCGCTCCTTGTAAAACTTTTCAGGAACGATATCACCTACTTTATTACCTTGTTTTACCTTATAGTTAGGGATGAGGTCACCACCAAGAAGAGGGCCATATAGATTTGAAAAAATTATTGTATTTGGTTTGAGATACTCTTGGGTACTACTCTCTAACTCTTGATACTTGAGGTAATCATAAGCAACACCCTGATAGCGTTCTATTGCAGGTAAAAGAGGAGCATCGAAGATATCTTCTATGTAAGGTTCACAGTCACTAAACTTTTTCATACCAAAGAGGGCTTTAATAGCTTCTTCATCTTTGGACTGGACTATCTCTTGGTAGGAGGCAAGGATTTCATCTCTTGCGTTTGTAGCACCAAAGAGTGATTGTTGGGATTTTATTCCACCGAGGTTTTTACCCTCAGAGGGAGAAAAGAGTATTTTTAACATAAAGTGTAAATCCTAATAATGTAGTAAAAAATATTTTATGTAATTATAGCGACTAAATGCTATAATACTTCCAATAAGTACTAGTGTAAAATGGAGAAGTTATGAAGAGCGATACAAAAAGTTTAACGGCCAATGAGATACTTGATTATGTTTTTACCTATTTAGCAGAAGTTTCTTCTCTTACAGACTATGATGAGATACTGGTAGTCCTCGCAAAAATGGGACGCTCGCTTACAAGTGCTGATAGATGTAGTATTTGGGTGGTTTCAGATGACAAAAAAACTCTCTGGACAAAGGTCGCTCAGGAAGTAGGTCGCTTAGAGATACCAGCAGGCTCCGGGATAGTAGGTGCAGCAATAGAAAATGGACAACGCGAGATTATTGCTGATGCCTATCTTGATGAACGTTTTAATAAAGAGGTAGATTCTCAAACTGGCTATAGAACAAAAAGTATAATGGTTATTCCAATGTATGATTATGATGAAAATATTATAGGTGCTTTTCAAGTTGTGAATCATCATGGAAAAAATAGCGAGTTTGAAGAGAGGGATTTAGAACGTCTTACTTTAGCGAGCACCTATGCAGCTGAAACACTTGTCTCTGCTAAATTAGCTATAGAAATAACAGAGACACAAAAAGAGGTTGTCTTCACTATGGGTTCTATTGCAGAGAGTAGGTCAAAAGAGACTGGAAATCATGTCAAACGTGTTGCAGAATACTCAAAGATTTTAGCACTAGCCTATGGACTCGATGAAGAAGAATCTGAACTTCTCAAACAAGCAAGCCCTATGCATGACATAGGAAAAGTAGCGATTCCAGATAGTATATTAAATAAACCTGGTCGTTTTGATGAGAATGAGCGCTTTATTATGAATACTCATGCTGAACTAGGACATAAGATGATAAAAGATTCAAAACGTCCACTTCTACAAGCTGCATCTATTGTTGCCTATGAACATCATGAAAAATGGAATGGAACAGGGTACCCGCGAAAACTAAAAGGTGAAGAGATTCATATTTATGGACGTATTACAGCTTTAGCAGATGTTTTTGATGCACTAGGAAGCGATCGTGTCTATAAGAAAGCATGGAGTGATGAGAGGATATTTAAACTTCTTCATGAAGAGAGAGGTGAGCATTTTGATCCAGAACTTATTGATCTCTTTTTTGAAAACATAGAAAAAATTATAGAGGTACGTGAAACATTTAATGATAAATATGAGGGGAAAGCATCTCTTAATAAGCAAAAAGAGATAAAAATTTTAGGGGCATATGGTACAAAATCAAAGGGCTACGGTACTAGTGCTTTTTACCTTAATAGAAAAAATGTTATAGATGCAGGAAATTTACTCGAGCCATTAAATATAGAAAGTATAGATATAGAAAATATCTGGATGACACATTCACATCTTGACCATATCATAGATATTGCTTACATATTAGATAACTATTTTAACTTACGAAAACAGTCTCTCAATATTATAGGATTACCAGAGACTATCCAAGCGATAAAAGAGAATTTTCTTAACAATACTATCTGGCCAGATTTTAGTGTAATACCACTCCCTCTTTCAGATAAAATGGCTGTTACCTATACAATAATAGAAATAGATAAAGAATACAGTATAGGAAAAGATGAAACAATAAAAGCATTTTATACTGATCATACAGTTGCTAGTTGTGGGTATGTATATACTAAAGAAGAGCAAAGTATCATGATTACAGCAGATACATACTCATTAGATAATGCTATAGACGAGATAAATAAGAATAAAAAGATTACGAGTCTAGTGGTTGAGTGTTCATTCCCCAGTGAGTTTCAAGATTTAGCAATAAATTCAAAACATTTAACCCCAAAAATACTTTTTAAAATGTTAAAAGATATCAAAAGAGATGATTTACAACTCTATATCAACCATATTAAACCATCTTATTTTAAAAGAATCAGTGATGAGATAGAGGAATATAGGGGAAAATGGGATGCAAGAATACTAAAAGATGGAAATTTTATACATTTTTAGTAAAACTCTTGACATTGAAAACGAAAAGGACTATAATTCTGACTCAATTTCGATGCCGACATAGCTCAGTTGGCTAGAGCAGCTGATTTGTAATCAGCAGGCCCGGGGTTCAAATCCTCGTGTCGGCACCATTGAAATTTGAATATTAGAAACAGTGTTAGACCAGAAAAGATATAAGTTTACTTATATAATTTTGTGGTGAGATAGTCAAGTGGCCAACGACGGCGGACTGTAAATCCGCTCCCTACGGGTTCAGAGGTTCGACTCCTCTTCTCACCACCATCAGTTTAATGCGGGTGTAACTCAGTGGCTAGAGTTCCTGCCTTCCAAGCAGGCTGTCGAGGGTTCGAATCCCTTCACCCGCTCCATAAACACAAAAACTTCTGGAAGCTGAAGTACAATTTCGTCCTTTACTTCATAACTATATAATATGGTATATAAATATATATAGTCATCTAATCACAAAACTAATTATTTAAATAAAAGAATTATTCAATTATTGCTTATGCATATTTACTATGCACAAAAACACTGTGCTCTCGTGGCTCAGGGGTAGAGCACTTCCTTGGTAAGGAAGAGGCCGGCGGTTCAAATCCGCTCGTGAGCTCCATAAATAAGAGTTTATGTTTTAATTAAGCAATAATTGAATGATTTTTGGATATAATTCCATTTCAATTCACAAACTAAGTAGGAGAACACAATGGCAAAAGAAAAATTTGAACGTGGTACGAAACCCCACGTAAACATCGGTACAATTGGACACGTTGACCACGGTAAAACAACACTAACAGCTGCAATTACAGCAGTATTAGCAGTAACTAATGGTGCTGCACTTATGGATTACGATCAGATCGATAATGCTCCAGAAGAGAGAGAGCGTGGTATTACCATCGCTACTTCACATGTTGAGTACGAAACTGATAAACGTCACTATGCACACGTTGACTGTCCAGGTCACGCGGATTACGTTAAAAACATGATTACTGGTGCTGCTCAAATGGACGGTGCTATTCTTGTTGTTTCTGCAGCGGATGGCCCAATGCCACAAACTCGTGAGCATATCCTTCTTTCTAAGCAAGTTGGTGTTCCTTACATCGTTGTTTTCATGAACAAAGAAGATATGGTTGATGATGAAGAGTTATTAGAATTAGTAGAGATGGAAATCCGTGAGCTACTTGATATGTACGACTTCCCAGGTGACGATACTCCAATTACTGCAGGTTCTGCACTTAAAGCTCTTGACGAAGCAAAAACTGGTACTCTTGCTGAGTGGTCAGATAAGATTATTGCTCTTATGGCTACTGTTGATGCATGGATTCCTGATCCAGTTCGTGAAACTGATAAAGATTTCTTAATGCCTGTTGAGGATGTTTTCTCTATCTCTGGTCGTGGTACAGTTGTTACTGGTAAAATCGATCGTGGTACAGTAAGAGTTGGTGAAGAAGTAGAAATCGTAGGTATCCGTGATACTCAAAAAACTACTGTAACTGGTGTTGAAATGTTCCGTAAAGAGATGGAAGAAGGTATCGCTGGTGATAACTGTGGTATCCTCGTTCGTGGTATTGGTAAAGATGATGTTCAACGTGGACAAGTTCTTTGTAAGCCAGGTTCAATCAACCCACACACAACATTTACTGCAGAAATTTATGTTCTAAGTAAAGATGAGGGTGGTCGTCATACTCCATTCTTCTCAAACTACCGTCCTCAGTTCTATGTTCGTACAACTGATGTTACTGGTGCTATTACTTTACCGGAAGGTACTGAAATGGTTATGCCAGGTGATAACGTAAGTATTACTGCTGAGTTAATTCACCCAATTGCAATGGAAGAAGGTACTAACTTCGCTATCCGCGAGGGTGGTAGAACTGTTGGTGCTGGTGTTGTTGCATCAATTATCAAATAATTCGCTTTAGCGAATTACTTGATAACCACTAAAGGTTAATAAAATGAGAGAAGCGATTCACTTAGGTTGTGAGAAATGTACTAGACGTAACTATCACACAACTAAAAACAAAAAGACTCATACAGAGAAATTTTCAGTACGTAAGTATTGTAAATGGTGTCGTGAGCACACAACTCATAAAGAGATGAAGTTATAATAACTTTTTCTTTTTAGAGAATTTGAACCAAGAATTTTTCTTGGTTTTTTATAGGCGCATAGCTCCAATGGTAGAGCACCGGATTCCAAATCCGGGTGTTGCGGGTTCGAGTCCCCCTGCGCCTGCCACTATTTATTATTAGTTAAACTTTAGAGTTTCACTAATAATAGATACTATTTGAAATTTAGAATGGAAAGTAATTATGAACTTAAGTAAACATATAAGACAAGCAAAAAGCGAACTAGATAAAGTAATCTTTCCAACAAGCGGACAAGTAAAGCAAGCATATATCTCTGTAATTATAGTAGTAAGTGTAATTGCTGCATTTTTAGCATTAGTTGATTTAGTAATGTCATCAGTAATGACAACAATATTAGGGTAGGAAACAAAATGGCACAACAATGGTACTCAATCCAAACTTACGGTAATGATAGACAAGTTAGAGATGCAATCTTTAATATGATTGAAGAGATGAGTCTTCAAGAGTTTATTACAGAAGTTATCGTTCCTACAGAAGATGTTATTGAAGTAAAAGATGGCAAGAAAAAAGTAAGTGAGCGTTCACTTTACTCTGGATATGTTTTTGCAAAATTAGAACTTAATACAGAGATTCAACATCTTATTCAATCTGTACCAAAAGTTTCTGGTTTTATTGGTGAGGGTAATACTCCTACACCACTTAGCGATCATGACATTAATGTTATTCTGGATCGCGTCAATAATCGTGCTGCACCAAAACCAAAAGTATTCTTTGATAACGGTGAGACAGTTCGTATCATCGATGGGCCATTTGCAAACTTTACTGCGACTGTAGATGAATATGATTTAGAACATGGAACACTAAAACTGAATGTTTCTATCTTCGGACGTGCAACACCTGTTGATATCTCTTATACACAAGTAGAGAAAATTATCTAATACACATTTTTGACTGTGTTAAGTTTAGGTTTTTAAGAGACTTAAGCTTAACACAGTTAAGCGAATAAAATAAACACAAAGGAAATATCATGGCAAAAAAAGTTATGGATTATATCAAGCTACACATTGACGCTGGTAAAGCAAACCCGGCTCCACCAGTTGGACCAGCATTAGGACAACGTGGTGTTAACATCATGGAATTCACTAAAGCATTCAATGAAAAAACTAAAGACAAAATGGGATTCAAAGTTCCAGTTGTAATTACAGTTTATACTGATAGAAGTTTCTCTTTTATCACTAAGCAACCACCAGCATCTGCTCTTCTTATGAAGGCTGCTAACCTTAAGAAAGGTACGGATAATCCACTTAAAAACAAAGTTGGAAAAATTACTCGTGCACAACTTATGGAAGTAGTTGATGCAAAAATTGCTGACTTAAATACAGATGACAAAGATATGGCAGCTAATACTCTAGCGGGTACTGCGCGTTCAATGGGTATCGAAATAGTAGAGTAGGTTTCTCCTACTTAATCACAAACCACAGTGATTTAAAATATTTGTGGAAGAATTTTAGATGGAGAATTTGACTATGAGCAAAAGATATAAACAATTAGTAGAAAAGATAGATGCTAGTAAAGCCTACAGTGTAACTGAAGCTGCTGCAACTGTAAAAGATTTAACAAGTGCAAAGTTCGACGAAACTGTTGAAATTGCAATGAACTTAAATGTAGACCCTCGTCATGCTGACCAGATGGTTCGTGGTGCACTTGTACTTCCACATGGTACTGGTAAAACTGTTCGTGTTGCAGTATTCGCAAAAGGTGTTAAAGCTGATGAAGCTAAGGCTGCTGGTGCTGATATCGTTGGAACTGATGATTTAGTAGCAGATATTAAAGCTGGAATTTTTAACTTTGATGTAGTTGTTGCTGCACCAGACTGTATGGGTCTTGTTGGACAAATCGGTCGTATTCTAGGGCCAAAAGGTCTTATGCCTAATCCTAAAACAGGAACTGTAACTCCAGATGTTGCAACTGCTGTTAAAAATGTTAAAGGCGGACAAGTAAATTTCCGTGTTGACAAAAAAGGGAATATACATGCAGGTATTGGTAAAGCTAGTTTTGGGCATGAGCAAATTGCTGAGAACCTTAACTCATTTATTGTTGCTATCAACAAGCAAAAACCAGCTTCTGCAAAAGGTCGCTATATCAAAAATGCTGCTCTTAGTTTAACTATGAGTCCAGCTGTTAAACTTGATTTAGTTGAATTAGCAGATATTAAATAATAATATTTAAGCATAAACGCCATTTGGCGTTTAAGTCTTTATTTTGAGATATTAGTATCTTAAAGTAAAGATTTTCATTTTGGAAATCTGAATTTACTTGGACTAAAGATAGTTGGGGGTATTTACCGTGTTGGTAATGAGCTTAATCGAGCCTTTCTCGCCCCTCTTGAAGTTATGTCTGGAAAGGAGAATTATATGTTAAAGTCAAAAAAAGCTGAAGTTATAGCTGAATTAACATCTGCGTTTGAAAACACAACTGCTGTAGTTATATGTGACTACAAAGGTTTAACTGTTGACAAACTAGAAACGTTAAGAAAAGCTGCTAAAGCAAAAGACACAAGTGTTCAGGTTGTTAAGAATACTTTAGCTACAATCGCATTAAACAATGCAGGTATGAGTGGTATTGAAATCAAAGATACAAATATTTTTATTTGGTCTGATGATGTTATCTCTGCTGCAAAGATCTCTGCAGATTTCGCTAAAGATAACGAGCAATTTGTTATTAAAGCTGGTTACTTAGATAAAGAAACTGCCGACATAGCTAAAATTGAAGCGTTCGCTAAACTTCCTGGTCGTGAAGAACTTCTTGGTATGCTTGCTGCTACTTGGATGGCTCCAATCACGAATATGGCTGTTGGAATCGACGCTCTTAGAAAGAAATTAGAAGAAGAGGCATAGCCTTTACTTCTAAATAGTGTAAAGCACTTAAAAAATTATAAAAAATTAAAGGAGTTACCATGGCTGTAACTAAAGAAGACGTATTAGAATTTATTTCAGGACTTTCTGTTCTTGAGCTTTCTGAGCTTGTTAAAGAATTCGAAGAAAAATTTCAAGTTTCTGCACAACCTGTTGCTGTTGCTGGTGGAGCTGTTGCTGGTGAAGCTGCTGCTGAAAAAACTGAATTTGATGTAGTACTTACTGATGTTGGTGCTAAGAAAATTGCTGTTATTAAAGCTGTTCGTGGTCTTACTGGACTTGGACTTAAAGAAGCAAAAGAGGCTTGTGAAGGTCTTCCATCTACAATCAAAGAGGGCGTAGATAAAGATGCTGCTGAAGAAGCAAAAACTGCTTTAGAAGAAGCTGGTGCAGTAGTAGAAGTTAAGTAATAACTTCTGCACTAAAGTGCGACATAGAGAAAAACTAAATTTTTCTCTATGCTTTCACAATTTTTTTGGGCGCTTTTACGAAGAGATATAGTCTCTTAGTAAAAGTGCCCTTATGTCGTTTATAAGCACTGTAAGAACTCGAGTCAAATGTATGACTCAAAATCTATTTAGAGACGTCTAAATATGATATGCTTAATCCCAATATTAAGCCCCTAATTAACTTATTATCGAGGTAACTATGTTAAACACTTTATACTCCGGAAATCGTCTACGTGTAGACTTCTCAAAGACACCTCAAGCAATTGAAGTACCAAACTTACTCCAACTACAACAATCATCTTATGATACATTTTTAATGTTAAATGCTAAAGATAGATCGGCTAGTGGTATTGAAAAAGTTTTCACATCAGCTTTCCCTATTCATGATACTCAAAACAGACTGACTGTTGAGTATGTTGGTAGTGAAGTTACAAACCCTAAATACACAGTTCGTGAATGTATGGAACGTGGTCTTACTTATGCTGTAAGTCTTAGAATGAAAACTCGTCTTGTTCTTTGGGATAGAGATGAAAACACTAAAGAAAAACTTGGTGTAAAAGATATTAAAGAGCAAAATATATTTGTTCGTGATATTCCACTTATGACTGATAGAACATCTTTCATCATTAACGGTGTTGAGCGTGTTGTTGTAAACCAACTTCACCGTTCACCAGGTGTTATCTTTAAAGAAGAAGAGTCTACTACTGCTGGAAACAAACTTATTTATACTGGTCAAATTATTCCAGATCGTGGTTCATGGTTATACTTCGAGTATGATCCTAAAGATATTCTTTATATGAGAATTAATAAGCGTCGTAAAGTTCCTGTAACTATTATGTTCCGTGCTTTAGGTTATTCTAAACAAGATATTTTAAAACTATTTTATCCTATTCAGACAATTAGAATTAGTGATAATAAATTCTCTTTAGATTTTAATCCAAAAGATTATTCTGCTCGTATTTCTTATGACCTAATTGATATGGATGATAAAGTAATAGTTGCATCGCAAAAAAGACTTTCAGCTAAAAAAGCTCAAAAATTAATTGATGATGGTCTTAAAGAAGTTCAGTATCCACTTGAAGTTCTCCTTGACCGTTATTTAGCTGAAGCGATTATTGATCCTGAAACAGGTGAAGTTCTTTTTGATACTATGACTCACATTGATGAGACTAAGTTAAAGAAAATGGCTGAAATCGGTGTTAGTGAATTTAAAATCGCTAATGATTTAGCAGAGGGTGTTGATAGCTCTATTATAAATGCATTTAATGCTGATGCTGATTCACTCAAACTTCTCAAGCAAACTGAAGAGATTGAAGATGAAAATGAACTTTCTGCTATTCGTATTTACAAGGTAATGCGTCCTGGTGAACCAGTAACAAAAGAAGCCGCCAAAGCTTTTGTGAATCAACTTTTCTTTGATCCAGAGCGTTATGACTTAACTCGTGTTGGTCGTATGAAGATGAATCATAAACTTGATATGAATATTCCTGAGTATGTTACAGTACTTACAAATGAAGACATTATTGAGTCTGTGAAGTATGTTATTAAAGTGAAAAATGGTAAAGGTCATATTGACGACAGAGATCACCTTGGTAACAGACGTATCCGTTCTATCGGTGAGTTACTTGGTAATGAGTTACATAACGGTCTTGTAAAAATGCAAAAAGCTATTCGTGACAAACTCTCTACTATGAGTGGTCCAATGCAAGAGCTTATGCCACACGACTTAATTAACTCTAAAATGATTACTTCTACTATTATGGAGTTCTTTTCAGGTGGACAACTTTCTCAGTTTATGGATCAAACAAATCCACTTTCTGAAGTTACTCACAAGCGTCGTCTTTCGGCACTTGGTGAGGGTGGTCTTGTTAAAGAAAGAGCTGGATTTGAGGTACGGGATGTTCACCCAACTCATTACGGTCGTATCTGTCCAATTGAGACTCCAGAGGGTCAAAATATTGGTCTTATCAATACTCTAGCAACTTACTCTAAAGTAAATGCACACGGATTTATTGAAGCTCCATACAAAGTAATGAAAGATGGTCAAATAACTAAAGAAGTTGTATATTTAACAGCTACTCAAGAAGAGGGTGTTAAAATTGCAGCTGCTTCAAATAAGTTAGATGAAAATAACCAGTTTATTGAAGAGCTTATTGCTATTCGCCAAGATGGTGAGATTCTGCTTCAAAGCCCAACAGAGTGTCAATATGCTGACCTTTCATCACACATGGTTGTTGGTGTTACAGCTTCACTTATTCCATTCCTTGAGCATGATGATGCCAATCGTGCACTTATGGGATCAAACATGCAACGTCAAGCAGTTCCACTTTTACGTGTGAATGCACCAATGGTAGGAACAGGTGTTGAAAAACTTGTTGCTCGTGATGCATGGGAGTGTATTAAGGCAAAACGCGGTGGTAAGATAGAAAAAGTAGATGGGAAACACATCTATGTAATGGGTGATGAAGATGGAGAGATCTATATAGATTACTATCCATTGACTAAAAATCTTAGAACAAACCAAAATACTTCATTCACACAGAAACCAATCGTTAATGTTGGTGACATTGTAAGCAAGGGTCAAATCATAGCTGATGGTCCAAATATGGATCAAGGTGAGCTTGCTCTTGGTGTGAATGCTATGGTTGCATTTATGCCATGGAATGGTTATAACTTTGAGGACGCTATTGTTATCTCTGAGCGTATGATCCGTAAAGATCAGTTCACTTCTGTACATATTTATGAGAAAGAAGTTGAAGCTCGTGAACTTAAGCATGGTGTTGAAGAGATTACTCGTGATATCCCAAATGTTCGTGATGATGAGTTAGCACACTTAGATGAGTCTGGTATTGTTAAAATTGGTACTAAAGTAAGCGGTGGTATGATTCTTGTTGGTAAAGTTTCTCCAAAAGGTGAAGTAAAACCAACTCCAGAAGAGCGTCTTTTACGTGCTATCTTTGGTGAAAAAGCTGGACATGTAGTGAACAAGTCACTCTACTGTGCACCATCTATGGAAGGTATTGTAGTTGATATTAAAGTTTTCACGAAAAAAGGGTATGACAAAGATCCATGTGCCTTAGCATTAGAAAAAGAAGAGAGAGATTACTTAGAGCGTGAGCACTATGACCGTCTTCTTATGATAGATAAAGAAGAGATGTTACGTGTAACAAAACTTCTTACTCGTGAGCCACTACGTGCTGATATTACAATTGCTGAGACTGACTATAAAGAGGGTGACACTATTAATGGTGATGACCTTAAAGAAGTAAATCGTTTTGCTATGAATGCTATTGTTAAGTCATTTAGTGAAGAGATTCAAAATGAATATACTAAGACAAAGAATCACTTTCAAAAGCAAAAACGTGTATTTAGAGATGAGCATGAAGAGAAACTTACAATCTTAGAAAAAGATGACATTCTTCCAAATGGTGTTGTTAAATATGTGAAGATTTACATAGCTACAAAACGCCAACTTAAGGTTGGTGATAAAATGGCAGGTCGTCACGGAAACAAGGGTATTGTTTCTATAATTGTTCCAGAAGTTGATATGCCATATATGGAAGACGGGCGTTCAGTTGATGTATGTCTTAACCCCCTAGGTGTACCTTCTCGTATGAATATTGGACAAGTTTTAGAGATGCACCTTGGTATGGCTGGTCGTGAACTTGGAAATCAAATTCAAGAAGAGTTTGATAACAAGCAAAAAGACTTTATAGATAACTTACGTGCAAAAATGATAGCTATATCTGATGTAGCTGGACTTATGAATGCAGGTGAAGTTATAGGTGCTATGAGCGATGATGTATTCTTAAAACATGCACGTGACTGGGCTAAGGGTGGAGTGCGTTTTGCTACTCCAATCTTTGAAGGTGTAAACGCAGGCGAGTTTGAAAAACTTTACGAGTTAGCGAAGATGGATAAAGATGGAAAAGTTGTTCTTTATGATGGTAAAACAGGTGCACAGATCAAAGAGCGTGTAAATGTTGGTTTTATGTATGTCTTAAAACTACACCACCTTGTTGATGAGAAGATCCATGCCCGTTCAACTGGACCGTACTCTCTTGTTACACAACAACCAGTTGGTGGTAAAGCACTCTTTGGTGGACAGAGATTTGGTGAGATGGAAGTATGGGCTCTTGAGGCTTATGGCGCATCTGCTGTTCTTAAAGAGATGCTTACTATCAAGTCTGATGATGTTGATGGTCGTGTTCGTGCTTACAAAGCACTTACAAAAGGTGAATTAGTACCAGCTTCTGGTATCCCTGAAACACTATTTGTTTTAACAAAAGAACTTCAAGCACTTGCACTTGATGTAGAGATTATGGACGAGGTAGAAGACGATGAGTAAATTAGTACCAGTAGAAGTAACAGAAAATAGCAGACCAACAGATATAAAACAGCTCCAATTCCGTTTGGCATCACCTGAGAAGGTTATGTCATGGTCAAATGGTGAAGTAAAGAAGCCAGAAACTATTAACTACCGTACACTCAAGCCTGAGCGTGATGGTCTTTTTTGTGCAAAGATTTTTGGACCGGTAAGAGATTACGAGTGTCTTTGTGGTAAATACAAAAAGATGCGTTACAAGGGTGTAGTATGTGAGAAGTGTGGTGTTGAAGTAACATCTACTAAGGTTCGCCGTACTCGTATGGGTCACATCGAACTTGTAACTCCTGTTGCACATATTTGGTATGTTTCTTCATTACCTTCTCGTATTGGTACTCTTTTAGGTATCAAGATGAAAGATCTTGAGCGTGTACTTTACTATGAAGCTTACATCGTTGAGTCTGGTGGCGAAGCATATTATGATGCAGAAGCGAAAACACCAGTACTTCAGTACGATGTTTTAAATGAAGAGCAGTACAGAACTTTAGTACAAAGATTTGATGCACTTGGATTTAAAGCTCGTATGGGTGGTGAAGTTATTCGTGATTTACTTGACTCTATTGACTTAGTGGATCTTTTCACTAACTTAAAAGAAGCATTAACACAGACAAAATCTGAAGCTAAAAAGAAAACTATTAACAAGCGCCTTAAGGTAATTGAGTCTTTCTTAAATAGTGGAAATAATCCTGCTTGGATGATGTTAACTGTTTTACCAGTTCTTCCACCAGATTTACGCCCACTTGTATCACTTGATGGTGGTAAGTTTGCTGTTTCTGATGTAAATGATTTATACCGTCGTGTTATTAACCGTAACCAACGTCTTAAGCGTTTAGTGGAACTTGAAGCTCCAGAGATTATTGTGCGTAATGAAAAACGTATGTTACAAGAATCTGTAGATGCACTTTTTGACAATGGTCGTCGTGCAAACGCAGTAAAGGGAGCAAACAAACGTCCTCTTAAGTCTCTTTCTGAAATTATTAAAGGAAAACAAGGGCGTTTCCGTCAGAATCTTCTCGGTAAACGTGTTGATTTCTCTGGACGTTCTGTAATTGTTGTTGGACCATCTTTAACTATGGATCAGTGTGGATTACCTAAGAAAATGGCTCTTGAACTATTCAAGCCGCATTTGATTGCAAAGCTAGAAGACAAAGGGTATGCTACAACTGTTAAAGCTGCAAAGAAAATGATTGAAGATACAACAAACGAAGTTTGGGAGTGTCTTGCTGAGATTGTTGATGGTTACCCAATTATGCTTAACCGTGCACCAACACTTCACAAGCTCTCTATTCAAGCATTCCACCCAATACTTATTGATGGAAAAGCTATCCAGCTTCATCCATTAGTTTGTGCTGCATTTAATGCCGACTTCGATGGTGACCAGATGGCAGTTCACGTACCTTTATCTTCAGCAGCGATTGCTGAGTGTAAGGTTCTTATGCTTGCCTCTATGAATATCCTACTTCCTGCATCAGGTAAGGCTATTGCTACACCTTCACAGGATATGGTACTTGGTATCTATTATATTTCTTTAGAGAAAAATGGTGTGAAAGGTTCAAATAAGCTTATCTCTAATGTTGATGAAATTAACATCGCACTAGAACATGGTGCATTGGATATTCATGCGAAAGTAAGAACTCGTGTTGACGGTCGTATTATTCATACTACTGCTGGACGTCTACTTATTAAAGCTATTCTTCCTGATTTTGTTCCTGCTGAGTTATGGAACAAGATTATGAAGAAAAAAGCGATTAATGAGATCGTTGATTATGTTCAAAAACATGGTGGTATCGGGGTAACAGCTGGTTTCCTTGACCGTCTTAAAAATCTTGGTTTCAAACATGCGACTGAAGCTGGTGTCTCTATCTCTGCCGATGATATTCGTGTACCAGATATGAAACCTGCTAAAATTGCTGACTCGAAAGCTCGTGTTATTGAGATTCAAAAACAGTTTGATGCTGGTCTTTTAACAGAACAAGAGCGTTATAACAAGATTATTGATGTTTGGACAGATACGAATAATACTCTTGCTGCTGAGATGATGGAGCTTGTTGAAACTGATAAAGATGGTTTTAACTCTATTCACATGATGGCTGATTCTGGTGCTCGTGGTTCTGCAGCACAAATCCGTCAGCTTGCTGGTATGCGTGGTCTTATGGCTAAGCCTTCTGGTGATATTATTGAAACACCAATTATCTCAAACTTTAAAGAGGGACTTAATGTAATTGAGTACTTCATTTCAACTCACGGTGCTCGTAAAGGTCTTGCCGATACAGCACTTAAAACAGCGAATGCGGGTTACCTAACTCGTAAGCTTGTTGATGTTGCACAAAATGTTAAGATTGTTGAGCATGATTGTCATACACACGAAGGTATTGAGATTTCTGATATTCAAGATCAAAATACACTCATTGAGTCTTTAGAAGATAGACTAAATGGTCGTGTTCTTGCTGATGATATTATTGATCCTATCTCAAACGAGATATTATTTTCTGAGGGAACTCTTCTTGATGAAGTTTCTGCTAAGGTAATTGCAGAAGCTGGAATCAAGACCGCACATATAAGAACACCGACTACTTGTAAAAGTAAAGAAGGTGTATGTGCACTTTGTTATGGTGTTAACCTTGCAACTGGTCACATCGTTCGTACTGGTGAAGCTATCGGTATTGTTGCGGCACAGTCGATTGGTGAGCCAGGTACACAGCTTACACTTCGTACTTTCCACGTTGGTGGTACTGCGAGTTCGACTGCACAAGAGCGTCAAGTTGTAGCAACTCGTGAAGGTTTCATCCGTTATTATAACCTCAAAACTTATGCATCTAAAGATGGTAAGAATGTCGTTGCTAACCGTCGTAATGCCGCTGTTCTTTTGGTTGAACCTAAAATCAAAGCAGCATTCGCTGGAAAAGTTGAAATTCAAACTATTCATGATGAAGTTATAGTTAGTCTTGTTGGTAAAAAAGAGACTGTGCGTTATTCACTTCGTAAAAATGAAATTGCTAAGCCTAATGAGCTTGCTGGTGTAAGTGGACAGATAGAGGGTAAATACTACTTCCCATATACGAATGGAACTGAAGTAGCAGAAGATGAATCAATTGTTGAAACTATTAAAGATGCTTGGAATGTTCCTTCTCGTATTCCTTATGCATCTGAGCTTTTAGTTGAAAATGGTGCACCTGTTACACAAAAACTTCTTGCAAAAGAAGAGGGGACTGTAAAGTACTTCTTACTTAAGGGTGATTACTTAGAAAGATTTGAAGGTGTAAAAGCTGGATACGAAGTAAGTGAAAAAGGTCTTTTTGCAGCAGTAGTAGATAGCAATAACCGCGAAGCTATTCGTCTCTATATCGCACGAGGATCTGTAATCGTTGCTGAAGATAATGAAGTTGTAGATGCAACTACTCTTATTGCTAAACCATCATCTGATGAGTCTGTAGTAATAGCAGAGTGGGATCCATACTCTAATCCTATTATCTCTGAAGCAAGTGGTGTTGTGAAGTATGAAGATATCATAGTTGGAACTACTGCTAGTGAGCAGATGGATGAACTTACAGGTAAGACTCGTCTTATGATCAATGATCACATCTCTTCTGAGTACAAGCCGGCTATTGTTCTTGCTACTGATGAGGGTGAGCTTCTTCGTTATGCGATTGAGCCTAAGTCTTCTGTATTTATCGCTGATGGAGCTACTGTGAAGATTGCTGATATCATCGCGAAAACTCCAAAAGCACTTCAAAAATCATCAGATATTACAGGGGGTCTTCCTCGTGTATCTGAACTCTTTGAAGGTCGTCGACCTAAAGCAACTGCACTTATCTCTGAGATAGATGGTACTGTGAGTTTTGGTAAGATGCTTCGTGGTAAAGTAAGAGTTGTTATTTCTAACTCTGAAAATGGTATTGTAAAAGAGTACTTTGTAGACAAGTCTCATGAGGCAGTTGTAAATGCTGGTGACTTCGTACACTCTGGTGAGCGTTTAACTACTGGTATTTTATCTTCTCATGAGTTACTTCGTATTATGGGTGTGAAGGCACTTTATAATTATTTAGTATCTGAAGTACAACAAGTTTATCGTTCTCAAGGTGTTAATATCGCTGATAAGCACATTGAAGTTATTTTTACTCAAATGCTTCGTCAGATTAAGATTGTTAGATCTGGAGATACAAAGTTTATAGAAGGTGATCTTATCTCTAAGGCAAAATTTGCTGCAGAAAATGAGAAAATTATTCGTCTTGGTGGTCGTCCTGCGATTGCTGAACCATTCCTTGTTGGTATCACAAGAGCTGCTGTAACTGCTGATAGTATTATCTCAGCTGCATCATTCCAAGATACTACTAAGGTATTAACAGAAGCTGCAGTTTCAGCTAAAGTTGATAATCTTGAAAATCTTAAAGAAAATGTTATTATTGGTCGTACTATTCCTGTTGGAACTGGTATCTATAAAGATCAAGAAGTGCAATTCGAAGAAGATCAAGAAGAAGAGTAAATCTTCTTTTCTCTTATACGAGCACTTGCTCGTATAATTCACATCCTTTCATTCAAAAATTAACCTATTCTTAAATTAAAGCAAACTTTAATTACTATTTATGTATTATTCCGTGTCTATAATACTCTAAAGATTTTAGAGTATTAAATTCTACTGGAAAACTATATAAAGGAATTGTATGCCTACAATCAATCAATTGATTCGTTCTGAGCGTAAACGTGTGATTAAGAAATCTAAATCACCTGCGCTTGTTTCATGTCCACAGCGTCGTGGTGTATGTACTCGTGTTTACACAACTACACCAAAAAAACCTAACTCGGCTTTAAGAAAAGTTGCTAAAGTTAGATTAACATCTGGTTTTGAGGTTATCTCATATATCGGTGGTGAAGGTCACAACCTTCAAGAGCACTCTATCGTACTAGTTCGCGGTGGTCGTATTAAAGATTTACCTGGTGTGAAGTATCATATCGTTCGTGGTGCACTTGATAC
>JALWTK010000130.1 GCA_027082875.1 Sulfurimonas sp.
CATCTATCACATCATCATGAAGAAGACTCGCTGCATGAATGAGCTCCACTATAGCGGCTAAAAGTGGTGCATCTTTATGCTGGTCTGCTATCTTTAGTATAAGCTTCGCACGCAGACGTTTACCACCGCTAAGCTTATTAAAAAGCTGTGTTACCTCTTCGTAATCGCACTCATCTATGAGTCTTGCTATCTCGTTTTCAACTCTCTGCATCTCTTCTCTTACGCCTCTTTATTTTTGTATTGTTTTCTTTTTATGTTCTATTAGCATTTGAGATCGTTTATCCGATAAAAATATCTCAAACTTCGCTTCATTTTTTTTCAAATCAAACTTATCAAATTTTACTAAAAAGTAAGGGATCTCATATCTATCAGCACCCTTTGGTTTTAGAAAAACTTTAAAACTTTGATTTGTACCATTAAGGTACAAAATATTTTGAAAAACAGATTTATTGTAAGTATGAAAGAGGACTAAACCCTCATTTACATAGAGAGTCCAACGCAGGGTGAACTCTCTCTTGTAAGTAGCATACTTTACTAAAAATGTCACTTGCTCATCTTTTTTAAGTGTAACTGGATACATAGTTGCGTACTCATTTGCACTCAGTGCAGTTACAAAAAGTAGTACTACAAAAATAAGACGAGCTAACACCTAGATTACTTTACTATCTCTGTACCCACACCCTCAGATGTGAAAAGTTCTAAAAGCATAGAGTGTTCAAGTCTACCATCTATAATATGTGCCTTTGCAACACCACCATTTATAGCCTCAAGACAAGCATCCACCTTAGGAACCATACCACCATGGATAGTATCATTTGCTTTAAGTGCTTCGACTTCAGCAGATGTCAAACTTGAAAAAAGTTCTTTATCATTGTTAAGTACTCCTGCTGTATCAGTTAAGAAGATGATTTTATTGGCACCGATTGCTTTTGCAACATAGGAAGCACACAAGTCAGCATTTATATTAAATCCAGGATGACCCATCTCACTTCCAGCAGCAATAGGAGCGATAACAGGAATAAAACCTTCTCTTATAAGGTTACAAACTACATCAGCTTTTACATTCGTAATATTTCCAGTAAGTCCCCACTTCGCAAAGTCTTTTGCTTCAGCTGTAATGAAATGAGCATCTTTTCCACTCACACCAATAGCCTTAGCAGAGTGAGAGTTCAGAAGTGAAACAATCTCTTTGTTAATCTCTCCACTAAGTATCATCTCAGCGATACGCATCACCTCTTTCGTAGTTACACGTTGTCCTTCTATGAATTTTGTATCGATACTTAGAGCATCAAGCATATCAGTAATCTTCTTCCCACCGCCATGAACGATAACGGGCTTAATACCTACAAGATACATCAGTAGGATATCTTCAGCAAACTTCTCTTTTAACTGAGGAGAAGTCTGTGCTGAACCACCATACTTTATCACTACTATCTCTTTACGAAACTCTTTTATGAAAGGGAGTGCATCAAGGAGGGTTTTAACTGTTTCTATTTTTGCTTGCAATATTTTTCCTGCATAGTTCTATTATTTTCGCTATTTTATCTAAAATACCATTATGAATTTATAAAATTCATTAATGAAGAGTCGACCTCTACATCTAGATCGAGTAAAGAGAGAGGAATATCAAAACCTTGAATCTTCACAAAATCTTTGTAAGTAACAAGAAGTGAGTCTGCCTTTTCTTGCTCTAAAATTTCTAAAAGTTCCTCTTTATTAAAACTGTAATGATCAGGGAAGTAATGTTTTGAGGAGACTTTTGGTAAAAAATCGTCTAGGCGTTCTGGTCTTGCTATAGCTGTTACTAATGCCATTTTCTCGCCAGCATTTTTAAGTGTCACATGACGTTTGAAGTCTATACCATCATAAATTACTCTTACATCTTTGTCACTCCAAAGTCTCTCACGGAATGGTCCTGATGGTAGACAAGCAGAGTTTTTAGACTCTACATAGATGATAATATCTCTCTTTTTTATACTGTGTTTCGAATAGGCATCATCCAAAAAGATCTGCTTTACACCCATCTCTTTGGCTTTTATGATTCCCTCTTTTCTATCTTCACTCACTATGACTATAGCCTTAGGAAGTTTCTGAGCGTAGATCATCGCTTCATCACCACTTATCTGGACATCAACTAAGATCTTTTCTCTATCTTTTACAACATAAAGTCCTTGTGATTCTCGACCATACCCACGAAGAATGATAGCTACATCTTCATACTCTTTTGCTAATGCTGTGACTAGTGGTGTTTTTCCACTACCTCCGACATTAAGGTTACCCACACTCACTATATCAATGCCAAAATCTTCAGCTTTTTGCATTTTAAAGCGCAAGTACATAATGAGACAATAAAGATAAGAGAGTGGAAGGAGAAGTATTGAGAGAGTTTTTTGCAGAGCACTTGGGTTGTAAAAGTACTTCTCAACCCAAAATATTACTCTTTTTTTCACGTTGCTACTAAACGCGAGTTTTTGCTATTTTTTTGATGCTTTTTATCACTGTTTGCACATCTTCATCACTCATATTTGCATAAATAGGAAGAGAGAGTACTTGTTGGTATGAACGAAGAGCTACAGGATAGTCATTGACACGGAGCATATACTTTGATTTATAATATGAAAGTAGGTGAAGTGGGATGTAGTGAAGACCAGTTCCTACTCCAACATCACGAAGTTCTACCGCAAAAGAGTCACGATTTTTATCTACTTTTATGATGTATAGATAAAAAGGGTGCTCCTCATTTTGCATATCAGGAACAGTGATATGCTCCACACCATCAAGTTCTTTAGAGTAGTGTGCGGCAATCTCTTGCTGTCTTTTTATCCCACTATCTCTATCTGCGACAATAGAACGAATATAAGCTGCATTTAACTGACTCATAGAGTAGTCATTCCCAATATCTACAACATCATAAATATATGATAATGCATCTTCATCACGAACTATAGCATGGTTTGTAAGTAGACGTGCACGCTCCATAATCTCATCATTATTTGTAACAAGCATACCACCATTACAGATATCTTTCTTGAGGTGTGAAGAGAAGTTAAAACATACGATATCTGCTCCTGTAGAGCCTATTTTTTCACCCTTATAAGTAGCCCCTAGTGCATCACTAGCATCTTCTACAATCTTGACCTTATACTCTTTTGCCATCTTATATACACGTTCAAGATCAACTGTAGCACCAGCTAAATGAGTAATCACGACCGCTTTAAGTTTTTTATTTTTGTTCTCTTCTAAGTAAACTTCAAGTTTATCAAGGTTTATATTATAGGAGTCAGCATCAATATCGATAAAAACAGGCTCTGCATCGAAATGACGAACAACCTCAGGAACATTCGGGTGAGCATTTACTGAGCACACTACCTTATCACCGCGTTTAAGATCAAGTGCTAACATCGCTAAGTGTAGTGCAGAAGTTCCATGAGAAGTAGCTAGTGCATACTCAGCCCCAACATAAGAGGCAAACTCACTCTCTAACTCCTCTACATGGTTAATATCCTCTCCATCAAGTGCATCACTAACATTTGAGTGTGCCTCACGTGAACTCTCATACTTACTAAATGGTATCTTTAAACTGTTCATATCTTTTCCTTTATAAAGTTATATCTCTTGGATAATTAAAGTCATGGTTAAGTGTTCTGGATGTCAGTTTTGCTATGACTGGCATCTTTCTCTTAAAATGGTTACGAAATATTCTTGAAATAATCATATCGAGCATCTTTGCATCGATGCCACATGCGATTATCTCATCACGGGTAAGTCGCTCTTCTACATAGAGTTTCATTGCCGCATCAAGTTGTGCATAAGTATAGCCCAAATCAGCTTCATCACTCTGTCCATCCCAAAGATCAGCAGAAGGAGGTTTTTTTATGATACACTTTGAAACACCTAAATACTCCGCAAGCTCAAAAACTTCACTTTTATAGAGATCACCAATAGGATTGATAGCTGAAGCTAAATCTCCATAAAGTGTTCCATATCCAAGCATCAATTCACTTTTATTGCTAGTACCCAAAACTAAAGCACCCTGCTCGGCACTTAGATCAAAAAGTGTTGCCATACGCATACGAGAAGAAAAATTTCCTTTTCTGAGATTATCCAATTCTGGATGCATCTCCTCATAAGCTCTGAGCATCGGCTCTATAGTCGCTGTAGTAGCATTAAGCTTAAAGTCACGACAGAGTTCATCAGCATCATCTAAAGAGCTTTGTGAAGAGTAGTGAGAAGGCATCTTAACGCAGAGTAGGTCATCTCCAAAAACAGCCTGAGCAAGCACAGCTACAACAGCAGAATCAAGCCCACCACTAAGACCTACAACAACTTTTGTAAGTCCTGTTTTTTTGACTTCATCTTCTAAAAAGTGGTGTAGATATTCTGTAATCTGTCTATATTTCCTCATTTGTTTTAAAACCTTTAAAATTTATTAACAAAAAAGATTATAACTAAGTTTTGTAACAAATCATCCTTTAAGCTGAATCAACTATTATCGTATAATAAATACTAATAATACAAAGAATTTATCATGTCTAAAATAATTTTCACATTACTTATCGCACACATATGTTTCACGACTCTACTAAGTGCAGACCATGAAGATGCCAAAGAACTTTTTAGTGATGCTGAGTGCATGTCGTGCCACAATAGTCAGGACTTCTCTCCAAAACAAAAATGCAAGATTATAAAAAACTTCATAAAGCTGTAGATGCTTGTAGATTTGCCAACGATGCAGAGTGGTTTGATGATGAGAGTGAAGTGGTGGTAGAGTACCTCAACGATAAGTACTATAAGTTTAAAGTTAAAGAATAGTTTGTTATACTTTTCTTAACTCTGCTAAAACCTTTACCATAGCAAGAGTATCAAGCTTACAGTATGCAAGTAATGCTTTCCTATACTTTTCTTTCTCTTTTTCATCCAGTGAAACAAGTTTAGGAAATGCACTCATAGCATCTTCTCCATTTTGAATTAACTCTAACTCCTTATATGCCTTTTGCATTTGAGGAACTAGAATAGGCAGAATTACCTTTATACTACTCTTTCCTTGCATTTGAGGAAGATAATAATGTCGCTGACTAAAAGGCTTTTCTAGGTCAACAATATTATCTACCAATGCGAAGAGATGCTCACTCTTTTTAGGAAACACTTGAGCTAGCCTCTGGATAACTCCTTTTTCAAAACTTGCATGATAAGCTAAGGTTGTTACACCTTTTGGAATATCTTTTAGAATTTGTGCCACAAGAGACTCTCGTGGATCACTGCCCTCTTTTGCTAAAAACTCTCTATGTTCAAGTTCTCCATTTTCATGTTCGATATGTAAAGAGTACTGAAACGGAATCTGTTCAAATGCTTTTGTCCCCTCAAACTCTGGTATAGATGGAGAATATGTCTCAAAATCGAGGTGACATAGAGGATAAGCAAGAGTATCTAAAAACTTTTGTACCTCTTCCCTCTTTATAATAGCTTTATTCTCTACCCAACTACTTACTAAAGCCTCTTGGACTTGAGTCAATGCAAAATCTTTAGGAATATCTTCAATCTTTATAATACCTTGATTATACAGCTCTAAAGCCTTTGACTCTTTAGTAAGTGTAAATATATTAAACACTGAATAAGAAGGTATCTTTTTTTGTCTATTCCAACAGTAATCTAATGCATCACACTCATAAGGATGTTTACAGTGCCAACCTATGTCACAATCTGGTTCGTTTTCTGTGTCCAAAAGAGTTTGTGAAAAACTTTGTATATTTGAAGAGATGTTTTTTTGAAGAGCTTCAACACTTTTAGTAACATCTACTTTAGAAAAGAGTTGCTCGATATCAAGCTCTTTTCCTCTTATGTAGTCAGTATTAAGCAAAATGAGAGAACTTTTTTCTACACTATATCCGCACTTACTTACAACATAGTGTTGTATTGAGAGGTCATCTATGTAGTGAGATAGCTCTTTTAACTTTTTTTTACTATTCCAAGAGGAGCTTTTCACCTCATAGAGTTCAAGATTTCCTTGTGTATTTACATGCAGTATATCTACCATCACATAAACGCCATCCTTTTCAAATGTCGCTTCATAGATAGTTTCTATACCACATTGAAGATACTTTTTTGTTTGAGTAACCATCTCTGCGATATTGTCTTTTTCTAAGCTTACTCTTTTTCCACCTGTAAAAAGTTCACAAGCTAACTTTCCTATGCTATTTCCATTTTCAAGTCTTGACTCTAAGTCATCACTAGGAGGAGATAAAACATCTTCTCTATACTTTTTTAGCCAAAGAGACTTTTCACACTGTAGACCTCGTGTATAGAGTGATTTGGAAAGAAGAGCCATGTATTACTTCTTTAAATCTAAAAATGCTTTTTTAACAGATGTAAGTTTCCATTCTACTTTCTTTTTTTTACACTGTAAAATTTCTTTGCATACTATACTTAGCTCATCTTTTATCTCTGTTCGTGTTTTACATTTCTTAATAATTTCACTCATACTCACTTCAGTAGAATCTCTTGAAGTAGTGGAGTTACAAAACTGGCATGCTGATACTGTATTTAGAGTATCAAGTTCTTTAGCAAAAGAATCATCATCTATATCGTGGTATTCTTTTAATGATGCTTTTATTTGGTTTAAATAACCACCCTGAGATTTTCCTATAAGATGTTCAACTGTCATCTGTCTCCATATAGCAAAATCTTCAGGCTCTAACCCACCACAGCCACACAATTGACACTTTCCTTTACATCTGATATGCACTTCTTGTGCATACCCAAATAAAGATTGACAATTTTTGTAATTATACGGTTTTAAATTTTCTTCACACATATGTTAACTCCTTCTCTTTTATAAGTAAATAATCGATAATCTTACTCAAAGAGAGAAGTACATCTTCTTGTGCTATCCCTTTGTTTACTTCGTTGTTGCAGTAATTAAGCATTTTACTAACAAGAGTAGATGTAAGAACCTTATCTCTATTTATTAGAACTTTAAGTGCTTCGACCTTTTGCTCTATAGTACTTTTATTCCACTCGCTTGATGCACTATCAAAACAACCTCTTAGAAGACACGAATCAGCATAGTCTATTTTTTCAAATCTTGACTGTTCTTGAATCTGTTGTAATATTGGATTATTCATAATTATTTTAGAATTGTATAATTAACTAAATCACTTGGTTTATTATAATGGTCTGATTGTACATCTTCATAACATGCTCTGTAGTCATAATAAAAATCCTGACCATAATCATCATCTGTTAATTCCAATTCTAAATCTCTAAATTTTATGAATAGCACTGCTGCATAAAGATAATGAGAATTTTTAATTTTACCAAAGTAGTCATAATAAATATATGATAAACCATCAGAATCTGGTAATGCTTTTTTACATAAGTCATACATATCAAGTTCATCATTAATGTACATATCGATTAAGCTAGATTCTACATCAAAACTAATCCAATTATCAGCAGTTTCATTATAATCAGTACCATTGTCATTTTCAATGTAAGTTTCTAGTTTTATTTGAAAAGTTTCCGTTGCATTACTTTTTTCATTCTCTAAAGGCTTTTCAGTTTTATCCATCACCAAGTAATGCTTAGCCTTAGAGAGTAAAGAGTCATAAAGACCAGAATCATTTGAACCTATTTCTGTTAAAGCATTTAAAAACTCATCTTGTAAGTAGTTTTTCACTGCCTTTTTATGAGATACAAAGTCTTCTAAAATTTCTACTAGTTCTTTACCGTCATATAACTTGATTTTTTCAAGTGCCTTTACACAAACTGCCATATCTGTTACATATATCTTTGCTGTTGAATCTGCTACTTTTGTACTTAGATACTCTTGAAACTCTTCTTTATTGTATGTTGCCATTTTTTTAATCCTTTTGTATTAGTTATTAAATTCAGTTTGAAGATAGTTATAGCTTGTATATGAGTCCATATAAGCATCTTCAGATTCTTCATATACATCTAAAACTTTATCTCTAAATTTAATTTTCTCAATTCTAACTGCTGTATAATATGCATCTTTCACTCTTCCATAATTATCTAGTATTAACTGCTCTTTATTCTCAGGGAACAACCTTTCAATATTATTATAGAAATGGCTATCTTCTTTTAAATATGAATCAATATTAGAAGATGATAGCTCATAACTAACCCAATTTGAAATAACCTCGTCACATTCGCCATCTTCACTATCTTCAAACATCATAAATTTGATTTCAAGAGTTTCAGTTGTATTAGAAACATTTATTTCTTCTTGAGTTTTAGGACTACTCTCACCCATCGCTAAATAATGCTTTGCCTTAGAAGTTAAAGAGTCATAAAGACCAGAATCATTAGAACCAATATCTGTAAGTGCAGTTAAAAATTCTTCCTGTAAGTAGTTTTTTACTGCTTTTTTATGAGATACAAAGTCTTCAAGCATCTCAGTAAGTTCTTTACCCTCATAAAGTTTAATCTTCTCAAGAGCTTTTACACAAACTGCCATATCTGTTGCATATATTTTTGCTGTTGATTCTGCTACTTTTGTACTTAAGTACTCTTGAAACTCTTCTTTATTGTATGTTGCCATTTTATTTGTCCTTATATTAAGAGCATTCGCCCATGAGTTCTTGAAACTTAGCTAGTGCTTCTTCTGCTTTTTCTCTTGGTGCATTGAGTAAGTACTCAAGGAGAGTATCATAACCCTCTTCTTCCTGAACTGTCCATCCAATATTTTGAGTAGACTCTGTCTCATAGTCTATAACATCGAGTTCACCCATAAACTTTGCAAAGCCATCTTCAACCTCAGTACATTTTTCTTCATGTATCACACCTTCTTCTTCAAGTGTCCACAATGTAGAACGCATTTCTTCAATTTTTTCTATAATGTCTTGATTATTTAACACACTATCTTCTTCAATTTCACTACTACTCTCACTCATTGCCAAATAATGCTTAGCCTTAGAAAGTAAAGAGTCATAAAGACCAGAATCATTAGAACCAATATCTGTAAGTGCAGTTAAAAATTCTTCCTGTAAGTAGTTTTTTACTGCTTTTTTATGAGATACAAAGTCTTCAAGCATCTCAGTAAGTTCTTTACCCTCATAAAGTTTAATCTTCTCAAGAGCTTTTACACAAACTGCCATATCTGTTGCATATATTTTTGCTGTTGATTCTGCTACTTTTGTACTTAAGTACTCTTGAAACTCTTCTTTATTGTATGTTGCCATTTTTCATATCCTTTATATTAATGAAAAAAGTTTATAAAAAACATATGACATTGGTGTGACATTATGCTAACATTACAACTATATGTTAAAAAAGAGACTAAATATTTTAATCATCATCATTGTTGGGTTTTTCCTTGCTATAGATTTCGCTTGGTATACAAAGTCATTAGAGCAATTACGTCAACAAAACTTGCAAAGACAGTCCATCATATTTTTAAACCTAAAAGTCGAAACAACTAGACTGCTTGATAAGCTGATGTACTCTTACGAAGAGGAAAAAGAGGCACTTCTACAAACACACCAAAGAGTCTATGACTATTTAAAAAACAGACCTAATCCTACAGAGCTCTCTTTAGATGAGATTTATAAACTTATAAATGATGGCCATAAAGCCAAACCTTATGATATTTACATTACAGATAAAAATTTTGTCATAAAAAACAGTACTTTTAAAAAAGATTTAGGATTAGATCTCTCTTTTGCAAAAGATATTTTTCTTGCTGACTACAAAGAAAAAAGGATTGGTATTTCCACTCCAATATATGAGACTGCAGATAAAACATTTTTTAGTTATACAGACTCATTTTTGAATAACAAAGATGGAAAAGGAAATATTTTACAAATCAGTTATCACTATAAAAATACGGAAAAGTCATTAGAAAATATCAAAAAGATATTTGCTAAATTTCCATCTATAAAAGAGCATAAATGTTATACAAAATCCACTCAAAACCAAGCTTATGAAATCATTTTAAAAGAGTACAAATCCTATAAACTAGATATTAAAGAGATATATCAAGGGATAAAACAGGGTGAAGTGATATCTAAAAAGCTTAAAAACAAAGAATTATATGTGGAACATATTCTTCAAGATGGCAAAAAATATGCTGCACTTTACACTGTACAACAAGCCTCACTATTTAATGACAATACAAAAGTATTACATTACCTACTTCTCGATGAGAGTGAGTTTGAAGAAAATGTAAACAATTTGAATATTGCGATTTTATTGATTGTTTTTATTGGAATTTTGGTCATAATATTTTTTGCTTACTTTATAAAAAAAATACTTATAAATCCCATCTTAAAACTCCAAAGTAGCATACAACATAAAGAGCCATGTGCAGATGTCACTTTTCTAACTAGAGATGATGAACTCGGTCAACTCTTTAGATACTATAACCACTACTTTGAACAGATAAGTAACTCTATGAGTGCAAAAGATGAACTGATTCAAGATAAAAATAGGTTTGTTCACAATGCTATTCATGAGATAAACACTCCACTCTCTGTAATCTCAACAAACAATAGTTTAAGAGACTTAACTCAAGGTGAAAATGAGTATAGTATAAATATCACTTCGGCTGTTAAAACATTGAAAAACACGATGGATGATTTAAACTTTTCAATGCATAACAAGCAGATGACAGACGCAGTTGAAGTAATTGATCTCACAAAATTCCTGCAAGAGAGAGTAGACTATTTTCAATCTATTGCAGCATCTTCAGGCATCTGCCTAAAAGTATCTCAACTTGAGAGTTGCCTTGTAAAAATCACCGAAATAGAACTCACGAGATGGATTGACAATAATCTCTCTAATGCCATAAAGTATAGCTTTGTTGATAGTGATGTAGATATTGAACTCAAATTAGAAAATGATTTATATTGCCTTAGTTTTACAAATAGAGGACAAAAAATCGAAGATGTAGACAAAATATTTCAAAGGTTTCATAGAGAAGATAATGTACATGGTGGTTTTGGTATTGGGCTAAATATTGTGCAATCTATTTGTAATAAATATGATATAAAAATAGTGACACGCTCCAAAGAGAATATAAATACTTTTTCTTACTTTATAAAATGTCATACTAAAGTCACATCCTAATACTATACTCCCACTATGAATATACTACTACTTGAAGACGATAAACAACTCAACCGTGCTATTAGTAAGTTTCTTACACTCAAGGGAATGACTGTAAGCAGTTTCTACGATGGTGAAGATGTTGTAAAACAGATAGCTGGCTATGACTTATATTTACTTGACATAAATACTCCAAATATTAATGGTATAGATATTTTAAAGTACATAAACGACTCATCTAAAAATGCTAAAGTCATTATGATAAGTGCAAACATAGATATAGAGATGATTAAGTCTGCTTACGATAATGGCTGTTATGATTATCTTAAAAAACCATTTCAGATAGAAGAACTTTTCTTTAAGATAGAGAAAATAGCAAAAGAGTTAAACCAAAATATGCTTTTAGAAAATGGACTTGAATTTGACACAGAGAATAGAATACTCTATAGAGATAAACAAGAACTAGAACTTACAAAAAAAGAGATGAGCTTTTTTAATCTATTGAGTATCAACCTTCACAGCATCGTTACCTATGAACAGATAGAATTTGAAGTCTATAATAATGAAAGTACTGCTGTAAGTACAATTAGAGCATTAGTAAAAAGACTAAGAGAAAAAGTGGGTAAAGACACTGTAAAAACAGTTATCAATGTTGGGTATAAAATATGAAAAAGAACCTTTTTAAAGAAGCTAGGCATATTGTGATAACTACAGATAATTACTCTATTAGTTTTCTGCAAAGAACATTAGGCATAGGATACAATAGAGCAGCAGATTTAATGAAAGTTATACGAAGGTCTATTTTTAGAAAAGAGAAAGGATATGCAAGACTTGTTTCAAAAAAACACAAAAGAGTCAAATATTTTACTTAACACACTTCTATCTTTGCCATATACTTTAATTCACTACAAGAAAACCCTGCCTCTTTTCTCGCCTCAATATTCAAGTTTTGAGGTCGAAGAAAACCTCGGGGGTAGTACTTTTGGATGATTTCAAAGTAGGTGGCTTTTTCTACACCCTCTTTCTCACAAGCATACTCAAACCAGACATCACCCTTTTTGACATGGTCTACTTCTTCTTCAAGTATGACTTCTAGTGTTGCTATGATTTTGCCCACCATCTCATTTTTTGGAAGTTTCTTGAGTTTTGTGAGTATCATAGGTGTTGCATCGAGTCCATTTGCTTCTAAGTAACGCGGAACTACTGCCATACGTTCAAGTAGAGTCTGTGTTCTCTGACTAGCTTCAAAGAGGGCGTTATGTACTTCTATATCACCATACTCAGCTCCCAGTTCTTTAAGAAGTTTTTCTAACATCACAAAGTGTCTCACCTCATCTGCTGCTACTTCCAGCCAGTCATCATAGTAACACTTAGGAAGTCCCTTAAACCTATAAGCACCATCAAGAGCAAGATCTATCGCCGAGTACTCTATGTGAGCTATAGCGTGAAGGAGATTTATCTGCCCTTCTCGAACTGTTAAGTTCTTGCGTTTAGGTACATCTTGAGGAGGTATTACCTTACAAAACTCATGGTATGATGGCTCTTCAAAGTAAAGAGACTGATGTGAAGCATCAAAAACCACTTCACTACTTTTATATCTCTCATAAAATATTTCAAACATTTCTACTTTTTGTACCGAATTATTAGCCTGCAAGACTAACTCTAGCTCTTTATAAAAATTCATAGTCTAATAATGCTATAATAGGGCTAAAAAAGAGATGAATATGACTATAAAAGTTCAGCCTATGGGAGTTTACCAAACAAACTGCTACATTGTCACAACAGAGGGTAAAGACTTTATCATCGATCCTGGTGTAGATGCTCTGCCTTGGATAAAAGAGAATGTCACAAACCCTATAGCTATCTTAAACACTCACGGGCATTTTGATCATGTCTGGTCAAATGCAGCAGTACAAAAAGAGTTTGGCATCAAACTCTACACTCCAAAAGCTGATGTTGTGATGCTCACAGATAGCTCATGGATGCCAGACCTACCACCCTCCACTCCCGATGTTATCATAGATGGAGATGAGGAGCTTGACTTTGATGGTGTGAAAGTCAAGTTTCGCCACTTTCCAGGGCATTGCCCAGGGTGTTCGACTATAGAGATAGGAGATGCTATGTTTAGTGGTGACTTTATCTTTGAGCGAAGTATAGGTCGTACTGACTTTCCACTCTCTAGCCCTAGTGATATGAGAGCTTCTTTAGAGAAGTTCAAACTTTTAAATTTTGATAAAACTGTTTATCCTGGGCATGGCGGGACAACTACCATAAAACAAGAGCAAAGAAATGCTGACTACTGGATAAGGAGCTTATAATGAAGCAAGACCATTTTAAAGACAAGGCAGATAACTGGGATGATGGGGCTATTCGCAAGAGTACACCTATCGCTATATTTGAAGCTATACAGAAAAGGTTTTCCCTCACAAAAGAGATGGAGATTATGGACTTTGGTGTTGGGACTGGACTCTTAGGATTTTTAGTCGCTAAAGAAGTAAAAAAAGTTTATGGTGTAGATATGTCACCAAGTATGCTTGCTAAACTCAAAGAAAAAAATACTCCAGAGTGTTTTATAGAGGCAATAGAACAAGATATAGTTAAAGAGCCTCTCTCTTTAAGCTTTAGTGGGATAGTGAGTTCTATGACTCTACATCATGTAGAAGACTTAGAAGCATTTTTTACAAGTATCTACAAAAACTTACATAAAGATGGCTTTTTAGCTATAGCAGACTTAGAAAAAGAAGATGGAAGTTTTCACTCAGACAACAGTGGCGTTTATCATTTTGGATTTAAGGAAGAAGATTTACGAGAAGTGGTAAAAAAATGTGGTTTTAGAGATATAGCTATAGAAAATATTACAACTATCAACAAACCCCAAAAAGATTTTGGAGTCTTTTTACTGAGTGCTAAAAAGTAAGAGTCTACTCTTCAGACTCTAAGTGCTCACCATCTTCATCTAAAAGGTGAAGCTTTAAGACATGTCTATCTGTAACAACAGTCTTAAACTCACCCTCAAATACTTTTATATCTAAAACATAACCTTCAACATGCACATTGCGTTTACGACCCTCTTTATGTCTCACTTTTGCTATAAATTTTACTTCATCATGAAACTTTACAGGAGAGAGAAACTGACAATCACTAGCGACTAAGACCACATTATGCTCATTAACTGCAAGCATAGCTGTATAATCTGCTGCACTAAAGATAAAACCACTATGTATCAAGCCTATATCATCTGCTACCATTTCAGCCTGTGTTACGAGAAGGAGTTCTACATAACCATTTTCTATAAGTGTAATCTCACCACAGAGATATTGGTTTATTCTCTCACGTGTATTGACTAAGACTTCTTCTTTAGTCTCTATATCCGATGCTATTTCTAAATCTTCATCTGCTATTTCTTGTATTGCCATTATTTTTTATCCTTTATAAGTCTTACATAGACTCTCTGTGGAGCTGGGTAACCCTCAACTGTTTTTGTACTATCCTCTGGGTCTAAAAAGTCCTCTAGTGACTGTCCCTCTATCCACTCTGTTTTTCTCTGCTCATTTGCATCAGTTACAGAACTCTCAAGCACTTCAAAAGAGATAAATCCTGCACGTAGACACCAGTTTTTTAAAGCTGCTATAGTTGGTACAAAATAGATGTTTGGTATCTTAGAGTAAGAAGATTCTGGACACAGAGCCATCTCCTTTTCTCCATCTATATAGAAAGTATCAAGGATAACTTCACCCTGTTCATCTAAGCCCTTATAGAGCTGTTTGAGCATCGCTACGGGATCACTTCTATGGTATAAAACACCAAGACAGAAGATAGTGTCAAACTTCTCTTCATAAAACTCAACATGTTCAACACCTAAAAGCTCATAAACTATATCACTCTTAATAAAGTGGTTAATAAAATCAAACTGCGACTTATAGAGTGGTGAAGGATCAAAACCTACTAACTTAGCAGGCTCATCCTCAAGCATACGAAACATATAGTAAGCATTGTTACAT
>JALWTK010000131.1 GCA_027082875.1 Sulfurimonas sp.
CTAATGATGTGTCTTTAGTAAGTCCAACACCAAGATCAACACTAAACTCACTCCCCTCACCTAGCTTAGAACTCACGACTACATCACCTTCCATAATCTCTGCGAGCTTTTTCACTATGGCAAGTCCCAGTCCTGTTCCACCATACTTTCTTGTAGTAGAGCTATCTACTTGAGAAAAAGAATCAAAGAGTGAAGCTATCTTCTCTTGAGGTATTCCTATTCCTGTATCATGAACTACTATTTTAAGCCTTGCTGTAGCACTATCTACTTTGAGAAGTGACACTGTTATAAGTACATATCCATGTTCAGTAAACTTAATAGCATTTGAGACGAGGTTATTAAGTATCTGTAAAATTCTATGTGAGTCTGCTACTATCATTTTCGTATCAACATCTTTCATATCTAAGATAACATGTATCCCTTTTTCTTGTGCTCTAAACGCGATAGCCTCGGCAAAGTCTCCAAATTCTTCACGAATATCAAAGGCTCGTTTATCTAACTCTAGTTTTTGTGCTTCAAACTTAGAGAAGTCTAAAATATCATTGATAAGACTTAGCAGAGCTTTTGCACTTGTTTGAGCAAGATATGCTTGATGATACTGAGACTCTGTAAGTTTTGTATTGAGTAAAAGACCTAGCATTCCGATAACACCATTCATAGGAGTGCGAATTTCATGGGACATACTAGCAAAGAATGCTGATTTAGCTTTCACACTCTCATCAGCAAGTAACTTCGCTTCTATGAGCTCATTTTCACTTGTGCGGATGATTTGCATCATCTCTTGAAATTCACGGGAAAGAATACCTATTTCATTGTCAGATTTGATCTCTACATCAAAGACTCTATTTCCTTTAGCAAACTTTTGAATCTCTTGAGCAAGTTTATCTATCGGTTGTAAAAGATAACGAGAAAGCAAAATGACAACAAGTACTATAATTAAAAAGATACCCATCAAGGAGAATAGAGTTTTTGAGATAACTGCTGACTCTAGATTTGTAATCACTGCCTTGTTCACTTCAGAGATTAAGGCCCACTTCACTCCAAGTATACCTATGTCTTGATGGAGACCAAATACTTCTTGACCAAAAGGGCTCTTGTAGAAAAATATCCTTTCATCTTCATTGCTTGCATGATTTCCTTGTGAACCATGTTCCTTTTTCCATAGAGTAAACTGATCACTCTTTACTTTAAAGTCTAAAATTTTTGCATTTTTATGAAAATCACTTCGTAAAAGTCCATCTTCCCCTACTATATAGTCACTATTTGCTGTTTTATCTATGACTTTTTTTAGGTGAAAAAGTGCATAAATTTTTTCTAATTTTATCTGTACTGCAAACACCCCTATTCTCTTAGCATTCTCATCTACTATGGGTGAGGTAAAAAAAGCTGCTACTTCATTGTTAGAGGGGGCATATTTTTCAAGATCAGAAAAGTGGATTTTTCCATCTTCACGTGTCTGTTTAAAACTTTTTGCAAGTTTTGTCGCTTTATAGGGACCACTATCTAAAGAAGTGGCAAAGTCAGACTCATGTTCATTTGTGTAGAGTATATTTCCCTCCATATCTATTAAAAAAAGATCATAAATGTAGTCATAATCCTTCTCTAAACGTAGCAAATCTACATCCATATCTATGGTACTCTTAAAATATGCATCACTTGCAGTATATTTTTTAAGAGATGTATTAGCATCTTTAAAACCATCATTAAGCTCTACCATGAGCTCTCGAACAGCTGAAGAGTTTGACCAACTTTTTATATCTACTACTCTATAATGAAACCAGTTGTTTATAAAACTTTTCTCCAAAATCGCATTCTGTTGGAGGTCATTATACGCAGTTTCAAGAATAGTTTTTGCACTGCTTTTATAGTTATTATACGAGAGTAGTATGATGGGTATAGTAGCTACAGGAATAAAAAAAAGTGCTACAGTGAAGACGAGAGATTTATACCATTTTACTTTTTGTACCTTTATTCTATTTTTCATAAGAACTCTTTTATTTATTATTTATACTAAATTTACCGCTTCCAAGAAGTGCTATTACTATTGCCATAACAAAGAACATCAGAGGGGATTCCATAGCAAGACCACCATACTTTGCTAGTCCAAAAGAGAAACCATATGCAAGATACATCGCGACAAGCATGTTAAACGCGAGGACAAGAGAAGCAACACGAGCATAAAGTCCTAAGATGATAAATATCGGAGCAATAAGTTCTCCTAGGTAAACACCATATGCTAAAAACAGGGGTAAAGAGGAGGCAGAAAGCATCGCTTCAACACCACCTATCCCATGAATGATCTTATAAAAGCCATGAAAAAGTATAAAAACACCTAAAGATATTCGTAGTAATAGTTTTGCTATATCGCTATTAGATGGCATTTATAACTCCTCTTTTTTTCTAAACTTACAACTACCTACAGAGATAATTTTTCCATTTTTTATGCTCTCTTCTACATAAAGAAGTGTCCCTTGAGGATCAGCATCACCTATTTCCTCTTCTATTATGCGAAGAAGATCTCTCTCCTGTGTATCAGACCAAGTTTTTTCATAGTTGTATTGTGTTTGTATAATCATAATAGTATACTATCGAAAATATTATTATAATACATTATATATAGGAAATTTTTTATGAAAAATATACTAAAAAATTTTACAATCCTTTATGTCGAGGATGAAGAGATGGTAAGGCACAATGCTGTAGAGTATCTTTCACGTATTGCTAAGCATGTACTCGAGGCAAAAAATGGCAAAGAGGCTATAAAAATCTGGGCAAATAAGAAACCAGATATCATCATCACAGATATTAATATGCCACATTTAAATGGTCTAGATATGGCGTCTTACATCAGAGCACAAGATAAAGAAGTTCAGATCATCGTTGCTACTGCACACTCTGACACTAAGTATCTTCTTCGTGCCGTTGAGCTTCAGCTTGTCAAGTATATCATTAAGCCCATCACAAAAGAGAAACTTATCCAAGCACTTGAGATCTCTGTCTCACTTATAGAAGATAAAAGTAAGTTCAACCTACAGCTCTCAAAATCTTGTTTCTATAATGCTTATGAAAAAATCATTTATGATGAGGGCAACGAGATCAAACTCACTAAGAATGAGACTCTATTTTTAGATCTTCTTGCACACCACCACACTCGTGTTGTCACTTATGAAGAGATAGAGAGTGCTGTATGGCCTTATGAGGGTATGAGTCAAGATGCTATTCGCTCTCTTGTAAGAGGACTCAGAAAAAAAGTTCCAGAGGGAGTTATTGAAAATATCTCAGGAAGTGGTTACAGACTCAAAACACTTTAAAAGAGAGCTATTTGTATACGAAAACAGGCTCCCTCTTTTTCGTTTACTACACTAAGTTTTGCTCCAAGATGGCTCTCTATAATCATCTTAGACATATAGAGTCCCAGACCTGTTCCACTCGAAGCATCTTTTGTAGAGAAATAAGGATCAAAGATTTTTTCCATTGTCTCTTCTGCTACACCTCCACCATTATCACAGACTTTTACAAGTACATACTCTTGCTCTTGTACTATGCTAATTGTTATTTTTTTCTCGTTTATATCTTGTGCATTGAGTACATCTCTCGCATTTTTAAGAAGGTTTAGCAAGACTTGTATAAACTCATTTCTATAGATTTTTAAAGTTGGAGTGTTTTGTATATCTAGCACTACTTCTATACCTTCACTTTTGAGTGTTTTTTGTAAAAGGGAGAGTGCTTTTTGTACTACCTCATCAAGAACAACTTCTTCTTGCTCTTTATCTGGCTTAAAATAGTTTTTGAAGTCATCTATGGTGACAGACATAAACTCTAAGAGCTCATTTGCTTCTTTAACCTTAGACTGCATGTACTCCTCAGTAAGTTCATGAAACTCGTAAGCAGACTCTAGATTCATGATGACATAAGAGATCTGATTAAGCGGTTGGCGCCACTGGTGAGCTATCATACTGAGCATATCTCCCATCTCTGCCATTTTAGCACTCTGCGTAAGTAATTTATCTTTTTCACGGTGAGCATATACCTCTTCTTGAACCCTCTGCTCTAAAGACTCGTTAAGCTCCTCTAGTGCAGACTCCCTCATTTGTACCTCTTTTTGGTAGCTTTTAAAGATCTTGTTTACCTTGATAGAGAGGAAAAGAGAAAGAAGTACAATAATGAAGATAATAAAAGCAGAAACCTTCACAATAAAACTATACTCTTGTGCTAACATTTTATCAAGAGACTTCTGTTTCTCTTTTGCTTTTGTGCTCATAAATCTTGTGTTAAACCCGTACACAAGTGTCCACTTAAAAGGAGCATAGTACTTTGAAAAATAGTAGTAGTCTTTGAGCTGATGCTTGTGCCACTTCTCATCTTTTGTAAGTGCTGCAGCATCTACTTCAAGCTTATCTGAAAGATAAAGTTTTTTCCCCTCTTCATAAACACCAATAAAGTTAGACTTTTTTACCGGTATACTTTTTATCATTGCTAAAAGATCTAACTTTACAAGGTTTTTCTGAGACTCAATGAGTGAACTACTCCCTATATACCAACCATATATTCCTAAATCTTTCACATAAATAATCTCTCTTTTAGAACTATCCGATCGTCTACTCTCTAAGAAGCCTTCGCCATGCTTTCGTACCTTTTGAATCTCTTCTAAAACTATACTTCTATGATCTGCATCTTGATAGAGAGCTATCTTCTCTTGTGCCAGATGCGAGCCATGTAGGATTGCTTCAGCATTGAAGTTGGTGAGAAAAATATATTTACTTTTGTCATTATAGGTCATCTCAGAGAGTGCCTCTTTTATGTGCTCTTGTATCTCTTTTTTTGACTTCGTATTCTTGTATTTTTTATAAATCTTTTGTGCTACAGCATAGGCGATATCAACCTCTTTTTTGAGATCTTCTTTCATGGAGGGCACAACTCTGTTATTGCTATACTCAAAAAGCAAGACTAGCTGTTTTGTAAGCTGTTTTGACTCTGCTTTTTGTGTCTCAATGTACTCTTTCATGGAGTTTATTTTTGCATGTTCAAAGTAGTTTTTTACCTTATTTATATAAAAAGTAGTCATAAAAAAACTGACACTTAGCACTAAGAGAAGTGGTACAATAACTATAAGATAAGGGATAAGCCTTTTAGAGTCTAGCTTCACTCACTATCCTCACTACTTATACTCAACTTTTTCTTCGGTTTGAGTCCAAGTTTTACTATATTTTCTGCGCGTTTTATGACATTACCACGCCCTGTACTGAGTCTATTCATAGAGGTATCGTAACTCTCTTGTGCTTTTTGCAGATGTGAGCCTACTTTTTTAAGCTCCTCTACAAATCCTACAAGTTTATCATACATAGCTTCTGCTTCGTTAGCGATTTTGAGTGCATGTTCTTCTTGTCTTTGTGTTCGCCAGATATGTTCTATAGTGCGAAGTGTTACAAGAAGAGTGGAAGGAGATACAACTAATATATTCTGCTCATAGGCACTCTTAAAAAACTCTCCGTCTTGTTCTAGTGCGAGTAAAAAAGCTCCCTCTATCGGCATAAAAAGAAGGACAAAGTCTAAAGTGTTTACACCCTCTAACTTCTCATACTTCTTCTCACTCAGTCCTTTTACATGAGATTTTATACTGTTGATATGCTCTTTGAGTGCAATCTTTTTCACACTCTCATCTTTGGCATTTATAAAACGTTCATAGGCAACAAGTGAAACTTTTGAGTCTACAATGATGTCGCGTTCTTCTGGCATGTGAATGATGACATCAGGGATATAAGTTTTCCCCTCCACTGACTTAAGATTTGCTTGGAGTTCATACTCTACACCCTTACGAAGTCCAGACTGCTCTAGGATGTTTTCTAAAACTATCTCACCCCAGTTTCCTTGCGTTTTGTTCTCACCCTTAAGTGCTTTGGTGAGGTTGATAGCATCTTGTGAGAGCTTGGAGTTCATCTCTTTTAAACGCGAGAGTTCATCTTTTAACAGGTAAGTCTCTTTGAGGTGTGAGGCTGAACGCTCTTTTGCCTCTTTGGAAAAACTTGCAATCTGTTCTCTGAAGGGCTTAAGCATAAGAGAGAGTTGCTCTTGGCTTGTGTGACTAAACTGCTGAGCCTTGTCTTCGAAGATTTTATTGGCTAGGAGTTTGAACTCTTTGTTTAAATCTTCTTTTGCATCTTGTAGTACTTGAAGTTTTTGAGCAGAGGCACTTGCTTGTTCTTCATACTTTGTACTTAGCACAGCATACTGAAGTTCTAGGTTTTGGCATCGCTCTTGCAGTTCAGCTTCATTCACTTTGCTGGTGGAGAGTTCATCTTCCCTCTTTACTAAAATCTCATTTTTCGTCTTTAAGTGTGTTTTCACTTGCAGATAAAGAACTAATTGCACTAAAAACCCCACCAATAAAATAGCACTCACTATAAGAAAAATATCCAAAAAAAACTCCTTAAACTCTAATGATACTACTATACTGTATTTTCATAATATTAAGGTAACTGAGCTATAATTTCATTAAAAATAAAGAGAGATTACTTGAGAACCTTACTTCTTTCCCTCCTCCTTATCTCAGCAGAAGTTTATGCTGGTACAGATGCCTGGACACAAAATACCCAGCCCCTCTCACAGAGCAAAAGTGAAGCTATTATAAAAGCCTATGAAGAAAACAACAACACAAAAATAGACTTTGAAGATGACCCTAAAGAAGCTTCAACTATTGTCTATGATGAAAATATTTTTATGCTGGGAGTTGCTGTCGCATATGAGTCAAATAGTGAAAAAGTTTATAATAAATCTGGTAGTAAAACAGAGAGTTTTTCCTCTTCAAACATTGCACTCACACTAGGAAAAGATTTTACACTTTGGCATGAGGATAACACTGAGCCTACCAGGCTCTATGGAACTTTTTCTTACTCAAATATCTCTTCTGATGTAGATTACACAAGTTTTACCCTAGGTCTCAAAGAAAACATGTTCTACTGGAGTATCTACAAGGATGCCAAGTTGAACCTCTACCCAACTTTTTACTTAGAGATAGGAAGTTCTTCTCTTACTCGAGATAAGGAAGAGGTTTCTGGTTTTACCACACTCTATGGTGCAGGACTCACACTCAACCATGGAAAAAACTTGGAGTATATGTTGAACTTTCATCTTAAAAATGTCGACTGGGATCATCCTGTAGATGGTGTAGCTGATGAGATGAATGCTTATAGTGTCACTATAGGAATCAACTATAAACTTATGTATGGAGATATCTAATGAAGATAAAAATAATTTTAGCACTCCTTAGCCTTGTACTCTTTAGTGCTTGTCAAGATAAGGGTTACGGAACTGATGATATCATAAATATTCAAGGTGTTACCTCAAGTGAAGCAGTTACCATACTCAGTATCACTCCTGCAAATACTCTCCCTCAAAGAGCTTATATAGACCTTAGTTTCTCTTCCTACATGGATACAGCATCTTTAGTGCAAGGGAGTGTAAAACTCATCGACTTGAACACTTCAGCAGAGCTAAGTACCCTCTCTAGTGCTTATAAAAACCATCTCTTTATTCGTCCTGAGAGCTCACTGACACTACAGCACACATACAGACTCACTGTTAAACAGAATGTCAAAGATATATTTGGCAATACTCTAGACAAGGAGTACACAACAACACTTCTATGTGTAGAAGACTTCTACAAAAGTGTTGAGGCTGGTGTTACTCACTCTATGGCACAAAGCAGGGATGGAGATATTTTTATCTGGGGATCTAACCTCAAAAAGCAGATTATTGCTATAGATGAAGATATTGACCCAGAGGATGAAAGTGATCTTGCCAGTTTACGAATGCCTCTTGGCATCTCTGGACTTCAGGGCACACTCTCCTACTCAGCCGGGGCAACTAGCTCTGTTATGATAACAAAAGAGAAGAACTTTGCTGCACTTGGAGAGGATACACTTTTAACAGAAGCACTAGCGGATTTACAAGCAACATCCAAGGGTTTTAACCATACAGTTGTACTCCAAGAAAATGGGGAAATTTACTCATGGGGGAGTAACTCAAATGGTCAACTTGGAAATGGCGGTATTTTTGAGAGTTTTAAACCTGTTCAAGAGTTCACAAAGGCAAAGGACTGGAGTGCCATAAGTGCTGGGCTGAACTTCACACTAGCACTCAAGAGTGATGGAACACTTTGGGGATGGGGAACGACTGAGTATGGACAGATTGGTGAGGCTCTTTACAATGAGCGACGTATTCCTCACCAAGAGGATTCCAACCAAACAGACTGGGCACAAATAAGTGCTGGAGGCTTTCATAGTGCTATGCTAAAAACTGATGGAACACTCTGGAGTTTTGGAAAAAATGACCGAGGACAACTAGGGGATGGAAATACTACAGACTCCCGCTCAGCAGTTCAAGAGAGTTCAAATGCGACATGGACTCAAGTAAGTGCTGGGTATAAACATACTTGTGCTATTCAAACTGATAGCACACTCTGGTGCTGGGGAGCTAATGACTATGGTCAACTAGGAGTAGCCGATACTACTGATAGAAATACACCTACACAAGTAGGAGTAGATACAGACTGGCAAAGTGTAGCAGCAGGACAAAACTACACACTTGCCACAAAAACGAACGGTACACTCTGGGCATGGGGAAGAAATGCTAGCTACCAACTCGGTCTTGCAGATAAAAATAGTGACAGAGTCTCACCAGAGGAGGTAAAATAATGAAAAAAATACTCCTCTCAACACTCCTTATTGCTACTTCCCTTTTTGCTCAATCAAGCGATATAGAAAAGGTCAAGATTTTAACTGACTACCTAATAAAGCATGAGAATAAGAGTCCAATCCAAGCGAGAAATGAAGCACTCTCTACTATCTATGGTACACCGAAGTTCGAGACTCTCTCTTATGATAACCGTACAGAAACTTTTTTTGGAACTGTTGGCACTACTAAGAAAAAAGCACTCAAAAAAGTTAACTTTTATATGCCAAAACTGTATGCCCATAGCTACCTCAAAAATCCAGAAAATGCGACGATAGAAGTACACCATAAAATGCAAGACAATGATCTTAGTCTAAGCTCAATCGATCTTAAGTATAAAGGCATAGCCTACCCGATGTCACTCAAAAGCCCAACAAATATGACTCTTAAGATAGGTGGTCTTTTTATAGCTGATCAAAACACAGTTCTCTATACTAAAGTAAATGGCTTAGCAGGAGCAGTAAATCTTCAAGACCTTTTTGCACTAGAGTCAACAACTACTGCTGTAAAGATAGACTTCTCTTATGCATTTAACCAAAGACATAAGATAAGTCTCTCCTACTATAGTACAAAAAGTACAAACACTAAACATATAGATGGTATAAACGGTTCCATAAATGGTGTCTCCTTTGATGGTGCAGATGTTTCTCTTCTTTTTCAAACAGACCTTTATAAGTTTAACTATATCTACTCTGCTTATAAAACAAATCACTTTGAGTTTAACACTCGTGTAGGTATTCACTATACACAGTTTACGACTCGCTTAGATGTTACAAAGGTAGTGAGTGGCAGTAGCACAACAAAAACAGCACTAGATGTTTCTGTGCCGACACCACTACCCGTTCTAGGTCTTGGCTTTGAGTATGAAATCACACAAGATTTAATGCTGAAGTACTATGCTGATTACTTTTTAGTAACAGCAAACATAGAAGGTACACTTATAGATAATCAACTCCAACTTGAGTATATGTATAATGACTATGTCGGTGCATCTATAGGTTTAGGGAAAACTACTATGGATTTCAACACTCAAGTTGATGCACAAACATTTGGTCTCAATCATGAAATATCTGGCTTTACGGGAGCCCTACTCTTTAAATATTAGAAAATATTTTCTTTTATGTAGCACTATAAACTTAAGTGATTTTAAATATAGAATGTTTTAATTAAAATATAGTTAAGTTTGGGTATAATTCGCCAAATATTTAAGGGGAAGATACCTGCATACGTTAAGAACTACAGTGCAACTTGTATTATCTCCTTATATTAAAGGATAATGATGCAAGAAAATGCACAAACAGAAACAACAGAAGAAAAAACACTCACATTCGCCGATTTAGGCCTTAAACCAGAAATACTTAAAAGTGTTAAATATGCAGGTTTTACAGTACCTTCCCCTATTCAAGAGCAAGCTATCCCAGTTGTAATCGCTGGAAAAGATATGGTGGGACAAGCACATACAGGTACAGGTAAAACTGCTGCATTTAGTCTTCCAGCACTTCACAATATGAAAATGGATGGCTCAGTAGAGATGCTTGTAATCACTCCAACTCGTGAGCTTGCAACACAAGTAAGTGATGAGATATTTAAGTATGGTCGTAACCTAGGAGCTAAAACAGTAACAGTTTATGGTGGTAGCTCATACAAACGCCAACTTGACCTTATCGCTCGTGGTGCTTCAGTAGTTGTTGCAACTCCAGGACGTATGCTAGACATCCTTAAACGCGGTATGATTCCAGACTTCGCACCAGAACTTGTTGTTCTTGATGAAGCTGATGAGATGCTAGACATGGGATTTTTAGATGATATCAATGAAATATTTTCATATCTACCATCTAATCGCCAGACTCTACTTTTCTCTGCGACTATGCCAGCACCTATAAAGACACTGGCTAGCCGTATTTTACAAAACCCTGAGTTTATCTCTATCACTAAAGGTGAGACTACAAATACTGATATCGAACAACTTTACTATGTTATCGATGAGCATGAGCGTGATGATGCTATCATCCGTCTTATGGACTCTGAAACTACTAACAAATGTGTAGTATTCTGTCGTACAAAATCAGAAGTAGATAGATTAAGTAATGTGCTTTCAAACGCAGGTTACCTTGCAAATGGTCTTCATGGAGATATGGAGCAAAGACAACGTGAGAATGTTATCAAAGGCTTCAAACAAAACTCTGTAAAAGTACTTGTTGCAACTGATGTTGCTGCTCGTGGTATACATGTAAATGACATCTCACACGTATTTAACTACCATATTCCATTTGACCCTGAGTCATATGTTCACCGTATCGGTAGAACTGGTCGTGCTGGAACTAAGGGTAAGGCTATTACTCTTCTTACTCCGCTTGAGTTTAAAGAGCTTCAGCGTATCAAACAAAAAGTTGGTACTTCAATGAACCATGCTTTTGTTCCAAGTAAGAATGACCTCAGAAGTGCAACTATAGACAATATGGTAAAAGTTATCGAAAATCACAAGATTTACGATGAAGCACATAAGATTCTTGACCGTCTTAAAGAAGATATAGATGAAGAGACTATTATGTTCAAACTTATCTCTATGATCTTAGATAAGCAAGATATCAAGGGACCATCAAACATCGGTATTCCTGCTGATAAACTTGATGCGATCTTAGAGCGTGCTGCAAAACGTGGCGGAGGCGGAAATGGTCGTGGACGTCGTGGCGGTGGATACCGTGGTAACAGAAATCGTAATGGTGGCGGAGGTGGTGGATACCGTGGTAACCGTGAAGGTGGAGATAGAAACCGTTCGGGTGGTGGCGGTGATCGTAACCGTTCTGGTGGTAGAAGCTCTGGTGGTTACAGAGGTAACCGCGACTAATACTCACCTAGCAAGCTACTCCTGGGAAACATTTCCCAAGAGCCCTTCCCTTATCTCATACACTATATTTTCTCCTTATCGCTTAACTGGATAAAGCAGGGCCCTCCTAAGGCCTAGCTCGAGGTTCGAGTCCTCGTAGGGAGACCAACTATTTTCTATTTAAGTAAACTCTGTTATAATTTGTAAAAAAGGTATAAATAATGAAAAACATGATTATTTATGAAGACTTTAGTCTCTATGTAGAAAAAGAAGAGAGCGAGATACCTTGGCTAAAAATCTTTACTAAAGAGCCCTATAGAGAACTGAGTGATGTGCCTTTAGGACTGCGTAAAAAGCTTTGGGAGACCTATGACCTTATAGAGTATGAAATGATTCACTACTACAATCCAAAAAAAATAAATATGGCTTCTTTTGCAAATATTTTACCAAGAGTGCATATTCATGTTATGGCTAGATTTGAAGAAGATAGTTACTTTCCCCAGCCAATGTGGGGTGAAAAGCAGAGAGATGCTAAACTAACATTACCAAGCGAAGCAGAGTTTCATAGACGTGTCTTTCATGCACTTACACAAAAACACAACTAGAGTGTGAAGAGGTAGACGGCTATGAAACCTTAGGTGAAAAAGGTACTAATGCAGAGCCCCAAGTAAGTCCACCACCGAAAGCATCAAGAAGCATAAGCTCTCCAGCTTTTAAGTCACCAGCTTCATAAACATCGTTTATAGCCATTGGAATAGAAGCACCTGAAGTATTACCATATTTTGCAACAGTAAGAACAACCTGTTCTTCTTTCATTTTAAGAGCATCTCCAACAGCTTTAATAATTCGTAAATTAGCTTGATGCGGTACAAAGTGTACGATATCTTCGCCTGTTAAGTTATTATCAGCTAAAATCTCTTTGACATCTTTAGTAAGTGTACGAACAGCAACTTTAAAAGTTTCATTTCCTTTCATCTGCATAAAACAGCTTCCAGCTTCTGCACCTAGAGAGTCATGTGCTGAACCTGAACCACCGTTTGGTGTCATAAGGAGATCAGCATACTCACCATCAGCACCAGTATGAATGTCAATAATTGCTTCATTTTTATCCTCTGTTGCAGAGATAACAGCAGATCCTGCACCATCACCAAAGAGAATACAAGTACCACGGTCACTGTAGTCTGTAATAGCTGAAAGTTTTTCTGCACCTATAATAAGTACATTTTTTTTCATTCCAGATTCAATAAAGGCTTTTGCAATAGAAAGAGCATAGACAAAGCCTGTACAAGCAGCACTTATATCAAATGCTGTCGCATTTTTTAAACCCAATTTTGTAGAGATAATCGTTGCCGTTGAAGGCATACAGAAATAATCAGGTGAAATAGTCGCACACACAATCATATCAATATCACTAAGGGCAATACCACTACGATCAAGTGCTTTTCGTGCAGCCTTCATTCCTAAGTCTGAAGTAAACTCATTCTCAGCAGCGATACGACGCTCTTTGATACCTGTTCTTTTTGTAATCCACTCATCTGAGGTCTCTACCATTGTAGACAACTCTTCATTGCTTAGTATTTTCTCTGGAGTATAAGCGCCAATTGAACGAAATGCTGCATATGCCATTAAGCTTCCTTCTCTTTAAGTTCTTTAAGTCTTGAAATAATATGTTCGTTAACACCAGTATCTACATAAGCTATAGCCTGATAGATAGCATTTTCTATTGCTCGAGCATTACTTTTACCATGGCTCACAATAGCACACCCTTTAATACCAATAAGAGGAGCACCGCCTACTTCAGCATAATCTATCTCTTTTTTAAGAAGTTTAAATACCTTGCGCATTAAAAGTGCACCTGTAATAGCTACAGGAGACTTACGAATATAATCTTTTATAAGTTGAGAGATTGTTGATGCAACTCCCTCACTTGTTTTAAGCATGATGTTTCCAACAAAACCATCACAAGTGATAACATCACAAGAACCATTGAAGATATCTCCACCTTCAACATTTCCTATAAAGCCTTTGTAACCATCAAGGAGTTTAAAAGCAGCCTTTGTGACTTCACTCCCTTTGGATTTCTCTTCACCATTTGCTAAAAGACCTATACTCGGTTCATCGACACCAAGAACATCTTCAGCATAACATCCACCCATAACAGCAAACTCTGCTAAATGTTCTGGTTTTGAGTCAACATTAGCACCTACATCAAGAACTACTGAACGGCGATTTGATTTTGTAGGCATTAGTGTCACAAGTGCAGGACGTGAAACACCTTTTAGACGGCCAAGTCTAAGAGTTGCGAGAGTCATCGTTGCTCCACTATGTCCAGCGGAGACTACACCATCAGCTTCACCATTTTTTACGAGATCAACAGCTTTATAAATTGTGCTCTCTTTACGTTTGACTGCATCAGTTGCTGCATCACTCATCGAAATTACATCATCACACTCAACTATAGAAATCTTATCTCTATAACGTTTTGGTAACAGAGGTAAAATTTCTGATTTTTTTCCTACAAGAATAGGTGTGAACTGTTTTTTCTTAAGCGCTTGTATACAACCTTTTACAATTGGCTCAGGACCGAAGTCCCCGCCCATCGCATCAATAGCAATCTTAACCATTGACTATTTATACTCACCAGTAGTTGGGTTAATGTGGTGTGGTAACTTATAAGTTCCATCTTCACATTTAACTGGTTTTGCTAGAGTGATTTTGTAGTGAGTTCTTCTTTTCGCTGAACGTGAATGAGATACTCTTCTCTTAGGTACTGCCATAGTAATATTTCCTTTCTATTTTAATTTAATTTGAATGTTTACACTCATCGCAACTCTGATAGTCACTTTTGATGAGTTCAATTTCCGAGTGTAATAACTCTTCAATCTCTACTTCACCATCAAAAGACTCAACAACATCTAAATCGATACTGCCATCATCTTCAAAAATACCATCACTAATGAAAAATTCTATATTTTCATCAATAGACATCTTAAATTCTTCTGCACAAACATCACAATCTTTTTGGATAAATCCACTAAGTTTTGCTTTGAGCAGAATTAATTTGCCCTTATGATACTCTAAATAACCTTTAAAAGTTATTTCATCAGACCTTACTTCAAAGTCTAATGGCGTTTTTGTAACACGTCTTAGTACAACTTTCACAAGTTAACTTTAAGAAATTTCTCTTTCTGAAAAGAAAAATGCGATTTCAACCGCTGCATTTTCAACAGAGTCACTTCCATGAACTGCATTTGCATCGATATTTTCAGCGAAGTCTGCACGAATTGTACCTGCTTCAGCTTCTTTAGGGTTAGTAGCACCCATTAAGTCACGGTTAACTTGCATAGCATTTTCACCCTCTAAAACAGTTACAACAACTGGTCCAGAAATCATGAAGTCAACTAAGTCGTTGAAAAAAGGGCGCTCAGCGTGAACTGCATAAAATGCTTCTGCATCACCACGAGAAAGTTGCATCTTTCTTGTTGCAGCGATCTT
>JALWTK010000132.1 GCA_027082875.1 Sulfurimonas sp.
CGAGAAAAAAAATGTATGTTTTACACACTATAGTGCAAAACTTTCTTTTTATCTTTGCTGTGATTGTTGTTGCATACTTTGAGCTTGGTGTTCGTGTAGGTGGTGGTTTTGATGCTTTCATGAGTGAAAGTAATGTACCGTATACATATGCCCTCATCGTACTTGTACTTCACATCCTCATCGCTACAGTTATGCTCTTTTACTGGAGCATGACTGTTTTAACGGGAAATATACACTTTAAAAAAGGTTATATTCCTGGTATCTACTCTAAACGCCACAAAATGATGGCTATCAAAACATTTTTAGGGATTATCTTTACCTCATTTACTGGTATATGGGTCTATCTTCTACTATTTGTATTTTAAAATTTAAAACTAAGGAAAAAATAATGATAAAAATTGATGAAAAAGCACCGGAGTTTTGTCTCCCAAATCAAGATGATGTTGAGATATGTTCTCGTGACTTAAAAGGCAAATGGGTAGTTCTGTATTTCTACCCCCGTGACAATACACCTGGATGTACAACAGAAGCTTGTGAGTTTACAGAGGCTGCTCCAGAGTTCGGTGATTTAGATGCTATTATCTTAGGTGTAAGTGCAGATAGCACGAAAAAACATCGTAACTTTATAGAGAAAAAAGAGCTAGGTATCACACTTCTGAGTGATGAGTCTACAGAGATGATGCAAGAGTATGGCGTTTGGCAGATGAAGAAAAACTATGGTAAAGAGTATATGGGCATTGTTCGTTCTACTTTTATTATAGATCCAGAGGGTGTTGTAAAAGCGGTGTTTGAAAAAGTTCGTGTGAAAGAGCATGTGGCGAAGGTAAAAGCTGCACTAGAAGAGTTACAAGGAGTATAATCTTCTTCTCGTTCCATCCATTGCAAGATGGAATGTATATAGTAAGAGAGACAGAGGGTTACACCTCAGGAGAGGTGTAACCAGTAAGGAGCATATCTAATAGCTTTAGTATCTATAACGTATGTAGAAACGAATGTCTTGGGCGGTATCAACAGCAAATGAAGAACCTGTTTGTGGTGTCAAACTCTTTATAAGAATAGGTTTTCCTGTTGTGTCTCCAAAGAAACCATTACTTCCCGTATATTTATAGTCAATATATGTATATCTAACTTGTAAAGTAAGAATATCTTCAATAAGTGGTTCAGTAAAGTATGCTTCATAAGCATCACCACGAGCTGCAAGTTTTGAACCTATATTTGTATCCTCAGCATATGTAATACTTCTCCAGTAGGCACTTCCTTTATTATACTCAACTCCCCATCTACCCTCTTCTGTCATTAGAGAAGGTATCTGTAAGCCAACCCATGCAGAGTAACCAGTTTGTGATTTAGTAGAACCTAACATACCACCATTGCCATTATCCTTTGGATCGGTGATACTCATTGCACCACTGGCAAAGAAAAATGTATCATCAAGAAAGTCACTCCACTCATCGCCAATACCATTCATAGTAAAGTTTGCAGTGATGCTATGCATACCACCAACTGTTTTCATCCCTTTTAAATAAGCAGTACCAGGGTTTGTTGTTAGATCTACATTTGCATCAATTAGGTTATTTGCATAGTAATATTGTGTTGCAATTCCATATTGTCCATCATTATAAGGAACAAAGATGAGACCACCTAAGTCAATATCAGGTACATCATTTGTAGTAGTTGTAGCATATTGTGCTGAAGTACTACTGATCGCACCAGTTTGCGTGTTAACAGAGAAAAATTTTGGACCGGCGTTTGTTCCACCACGTCCTGCACAGAACTTTACATACATACCATCTATACCAGTAAGGTCTTCAAGCGCAAACTTAGAACTTAAGCCATCAAACTCAACATTGATAGTGTGTCCCATTGGGGAAGCTGCATTATCATCATCACGAAGATTCACTAAGTGACCATTTGTAGAGGGGCGACGACCTATACTAAATGTCCAAGGAATATTAGTACCCATAAAAGTATCATTTTTATAAAAGAAGTATGCTGAACGAACACGCACAACATCATCATAGGCATTCTCATTTGAAATCCAGTCAAATGTTTCAAATCCTGGATAGTTCGTTCCCCAACCACTTCTTGCACCAAAAGCTTTATTATAAGCAAGTTGCCCTGTGAAGCTAAGATTATCTGTTGCTTTCCAGTTCATGTTAATCCATAATCTGTTTGTTAAAAAAGCATCATTTCCTTCTTTTGATCCATCTGCCATCTTATACTGAAGATTATCAACAGCAAATCTATAGTCTACACCAAGTTTAAGATGAGATCCATTTGTGTTCTTATTGAGATCTGTAACACTCTCTTCTAAATCTACTAAACGGTCCTCAACAGTTTCTTCATCATCATCGTCTTCTTCTGAAGCATCTGCACTATCATCTTCCTCATCTGAGTCTGTTGCAACAGTATCTTCGTCATCCTCATCTTCTGAGTCTACAGCAACAGGTGCTTTTTCATCCTCTTCTTCTACCGCTGCTTGTGCATCTTTGGCTTTGAGAGTTGTGATTTCATCATTCATCTGCTTCATCTGAAGCTCCATAGACTGTATGCGCTCATACATAGACTGTGCATCTAAGTTTGAAGTAAGTATGGCTGCAGCTGCTAAAGATAGTAGTAGAGGCTTATTCATTTTCTTCCCTTTTTGTAATCATAGTGCCATACTATACATTATTAAATATAAAACTAATTTGAAATAGAGGCTATTTTATATAATATTTTTTTATACTGCAACCTAAAAGCTAAAATTAAAACTTATTTGAGTATAATTCGCGGATTTTTCTTCTTAATTTTGAAGAAGAAAATATTAAACAGATTATGTCAAAAGTTAGTGCATTCCTCTTTTTAGAGAAAAAATGTCCGACATTTTCAAAGTAAACTAGCAAATTTCTGGCTTGCAAAAAGCCTTTAAAGGATACCCTATGGTAACTATGAAAGACCTATTAGAATGTGGTGTACACTTCGGACACCAAACACGTCGTTGGAACCCGAAAATGAAAAAATATATCTTCGGTGTTCGTAAGAATATTTATATTATCGATTTACAAAAGACTTTACGTTATTTCCGTAACACTTACACTATCGTTATGGACGCAGCAGCTGAAGGGAAAACTGTTCTTTTTGTTGGTACAAAAAAACAGGCTCGTAACTCAGTTCGTGAAGCGGCAATCGCTTGTGATATGCCATACGTAGACAACAGATGGTTAGGTGGTATGCTTACTAACTTCCCAACTATTCAAAAGTCTATCCGTAAACTTGATGTTATATCTGAGATGCAAGAGAATGGTCAAATTGATCTTCTCACTAAGAAAGAAGCACTTATGCTTTCTCGTCAAAAAGTGAAGCTAGAGTCATATTTCGGTGGTATCCGTAACATGAAAAAACTTCCTGATATGCTTTTTGTAGTAGATGCAGTAAAAGAGCACATCGCAGTTCTTGAAGCTCGTTGTCTTAAGATTCCAGTTGTAGCTCCATTAGATACTAACTGTGATCCAGATTTAATCGACTACCCAATTCCAGGGAACGATGATGCTATCCGTTCTATTCAACTTTTCTGTCGTGAAATGACTGCAGCTATTAACGAAGGTAAAGCGTTAAGAGATGCACCAGCAGAAGAAGAGCAAACTGAAGAAGAGACTGCAACTGAAGAAGTAGCAGCTACAGAGGAAGCATAATCATGGCAGCAGTTACAGCAGCAATGGTAAAAGAGCTTAGAGCCGCTACAGATGCTCCGATGATGGATTGTAAAAAAGTTCTTGTTGAAGCTGATGGAGACATGGCTAAGGCGACTGAACTTTTAAAAGAACGTGGTATTGCAAAAGCAGCTAAAAAAGCTGATCGTGTTGCTGCTGAAGGTCTCGCAGGAATTAAAATAGCTGATGATTTTTCAAAAGCTACAGTTATAGAGATTAACTCTGAAACTGACTTTGTTGCACAAAATGAAGGTTTCCAAAAGTTAGTAAAAGATACTGCTGAAGATATCTTCGCTAACCAGCCTGCTGATGTTGCTGCATTTAATGCATCACCATTTGGGGCAACTTTTCAAGCAGAAGTAATCAAAATTGGAGAGAAGATTGAACTTCGCCGTTTTGCTACACTTACTGCTGATGCAACTACCTCTTTAAATGCTTACATTCACTCTAACAACCGCATTGCTGTTGTTGTTACAGCTAAATGTGACTCAGAGAAGACTGCTGAGGCTCTTCGCCCATTTATGAAGCAAGTAGCTATGCATGCATCTGCAATGAAACCATCTACTCTTTCTTACAAAGATTTAGATCCTGCTTATGTTGCTAGTGAAACTACTGGACGTATCGAAGTTATCAAAAAAGAGAACGAAGAACTTGCTCGTTTAGGAAAAACTCTTAAAAATGTACCAACATATGTTTCTATGAGTCAACTTACTGATGAAGTTTTAGCACAAGCTGAAGCTGATATCAAAGCTACTCTTAAAGAGCAGGGTAAACCTGAGAAAATCTGGGACAAAATTGTTCCTGGATCTTTAGCTCGTTTTATCTCTGATAACTCTACTCTTGATAAAGAGCAGTGTCTTCTTGATCAAAACTTTGTTATTGATGACAAGCTTACAGTGGCACAAGCAGTTGAAAAAGCAGCAAAAGCTGCTGGTGGAACTGCTGAGATTACTGAATTTGTTCGTCTTGAAGTAGGCGAAGGAATTGAGAAAGCTGAAGATGATTTTGCTGCAGAAGTTGCTGCACAAATGGCATAATCCTTTAAGTTTAATCTCTACTTTCTACATCAAAGGCTAGAACTTAGGTTCTGGCCTTTTTTTTTGTTAACACTTTGACAGAAAACTAAATCTCATCGTTATTCCAAGCTTCTATAGCATCACCAAGACTCTCAAAACTATCAGACTTTCCTATGATGAAAATCTCATCAAAAATATAGCAACTAACTCGTGTATTTGCTTCAAGTAAAAAGACTGCATACTCTTCAGAACTTCTTTCGTTGATAGAGAGAACTCGCATACCATCTACTATATCACCTACATTTACTATCACATCGTACTCAACATCTACAAGTTTTTTGCCATCACTATTATATATTGCCATAATTACCTCGATTTATTATATAATATTGTACTAGAATTTAGAAAATATATTTATAAAAGGCAAGAAAGTATCATGAACATAGCAAATAATATTACAGAGTTAGTAGGGAACACTCCATTAGTGAGACTCAACACTCCATCTGAATTGACAGGGGCAAGTATTCTTGGTAAGTGTGAGTTTATGAATCCTACAAGTTCAGTAAAAGATAGAATAGGACTCCATATGATCAAACGTGGGATTGAGTCAGGGCTGATCACTCAAGATACAACCATAATAGAGCCTACAAGTGGGAATACAGGCATAGCATTAGCGGCAAACTGTGCTGCTCAAGGATTGAAGCTTATTTTGACTATGCCAGAGTCTATGAGTATTGAGCGACGTAATCTCCTTAAAGCGCTAGGTGCTGAGCTTGTACTTACTCCAGCAGCTAAAGGGATGAATGGTGCTATAGCTAAGGCAAATGAGCTTCAGGAAACTACTACAAATGCAGTGGTACTCCAGCAGTTTGAAAATGCATCAAATCCAGAAGTACATGAGCTCACAACAGCTCCAGAACTGCTTCGTGATACTGATGGTGTGATAGATGTTTTTGTTGCAGCAGTAGGTACTGGAGGTACACTTAGCGGTACCTCTCATGTTCTAAAACGCGAGATAGAAAATATTACAATAGTGGCTGTAGAGCCTGAAGCCTCCGCAGTCATCTCGGGTGAGTCTCCATCACCACACAAAATCCAAGGAATAGGTGCTGGATTTATTCCTAAAAACCTCGATACTACTGTCTATAGTGAAGTAGTAAAGGTTAGTAATGAAGATGCAATAGAGACAGCACGTATGCTTGCAAAAAAAGAAGGATTGCTTGTTGGTATCTCTGCCGGTGCAAATGTATGGGCGACTATGCAGATAGCATCACGACCAGAGTTTGCTGGAAAAACTCTAGTGACTATCCTATGTGATACGGGTGAGCGCTACCTCTCAACAGAACTCTTTAGTGAGTAGTAACTTTTTAGAGACTATAAAAGTTCTTGATGGCAAGGTTTGTAATCTTAGCTACCATCAAGAGCGATTAGAGAGTGTTTTGGACTCTCTTGAGACATTAAAGTCCTATGATTTAAGCTTACTGATTTCCCCGCCACAACAAGGACTTTACCGCTGTCGTGTAATTTATAATAGCCAAGAGATAGATATCTCTTACCTTGAGTATAGAAAACGCGAAGTTAAATCTTTTAAACTTATTTATGATGATACTATTGTATATGATAAGAAGTATGCACAACGTAACTTGATTGATGAGTACTTTAGTAAAAAAAGTGATAGTGATGAAATTATCATAGTAAAAAATGGGCTTATAACAGATACTAGTATTGCTAATATTGCTCTTTACGATGGTGAAAGATGGCTTACTCCAAAATCTCCACTTTTACAGGGCACAACTCGTAGAAGATATTTAGACAAGGGAAAAATAGTTGAAGAAGATATCTCAGTTGAGAAGTTAAAAAGCTATAAAAAAATTGCTTTGATGAATGCTATGATAGATTTCGATATAATTGCAGAAGAAAATATAGAGGAAATAATTTGTTAGAAAATGTAATAGATGAAAAAGGGTTCGCCCAGATAATGAAAAGAAGTTTGCAGGATATTATTATCCACTTTTTTGAAAAAGAACAAAACTTTGGAATACTCTGTAAAATAGAAGAAGTAGATTTCTATCCTGAACTTCCAGCGGATATAAATGCAGAGTTTCGACCACTCACACTCTTTTTTCTTGCAGGGTATACATTTGAAACAGCACGAATAGAAGATGATTGTTTAATCTTTGAAGCTGGTTTTGGGGGAGATAACTTTGGAAGTGTTGTTACTGTTCCTCTACTGAGTATTATGCAGGTTATAGTTGATGAGACACCGGTGTTCATAAACCTCTCTGTTTATAAAGAGCAAGAAGAGCTTGCTAAAACTCCCGTAATGAAAGATGCTACAGGAGAAAAAAACTCTATGGCTTCATTTTTAAATAATCCAGAAAACTCTAAATTTTTAAAATAAGTCTCTTCTCTCTCTAGATTTTGTGAAGAGAGAGAAGGAAGTTGACTACATTATCAACAAAGGCATCGTGCTTTCTTTCTTTAAGGTAAGCGATGTAAAAGTGCCTGCTAATCTTATGGTTTTTAAGTCTTGACTCATAGAGTGTACCATTTTCTATCTCGGACTTAATGACATGTCTTGACATAATTGAAACAAGAGGTCTCTCAGCATTTTTATCTGCATGAGTAATAGATTCTTTAATGGCAGTAGTACTTGCTAAAACCCCAATAACATTAAATATATTGCATTGTACACCCATCTCTTCAAAGACTTCAGCCGTAAGTTTTCTAGTATGAGACTCTTCATCTCTACAGATCCAGTCAAATGTTAATAAATCATCAGCAGTAAGATTTTTTTTGAGTGGCTGATTTGAGAAAACAACAAGCTCATCTTCTACCCACTCTCTATAGATAATTCCATCTTTAAAAATAGGAGACTCAATAAGTGCAACATCTATCTTTTTATCTTCTAGCTGTTCTACGATATCTGAAGAGACACCAACATTCATAAAAACTTCATTATCAATACGTTTTTTAATTTCACCAAGATAGTTTGGAAGAACATAGTTTCCTATAGAAAAAGATGATCCCATAACAAAAGTAAACTCTTTGTTAATGATTTTGAGAAGTTCTTTCTCACTACTATGAATAGATTTTTCCAAACGAAGAGCGATTCTATAAAGATCTTCTCCCTCTTTAGTAAGGATGATTCCATTCTTCTTTCTATCTACAATCTTAGTATCTAAATAGTCCTCAATGAACTTAATTTGCTGGGTTACAGCAGGTTGAGAGATACCAAGTTTTGCTGATGCTTTTGAGAAACTCTTCTCTTTAATGACCATAATAAAAGTCTGTAATTTTGCAAAATCTTTTAACATAATAATTCCTATAAGTAAATATAATAATGTAATTATAACTCATAATTATAACTATTGCAATACATTTCTAAAAATTTATATAATTTAGCTATAATTAAAGTAATATAAAATTATAGTGGTACTTATGGAAAAAATATTTAACAGACTCAACCCCTCTCAAGCAGATGCTGTCAAGCAGACCGAAGGCCCTGTGCTTATCTTGGCTGGAGCTGGTAGTGGAAAAACTACAACTATCATCTCGCGTTTAGCATACCTTATCGAAGTGCTTGGCATTCCAGCTTCAAATACATTAACACTTACCTTTACAAATAAGGCTGCAAAAGAGATGAAAGAACGCTCTTTAGCGATGATAGAAAATGTTGCCTATCCTCCACTACTATGTACTTTCCATAAGTTTGGTTTACTCTTTTTAAAATTTAATATACATCTTCTTGGTCGTCAAAATAACTTTGTGGTTATAGACACTGATGATAAAAAACGTATCATTAAAAAGATAAACTCTGAACTTCCAATGCCTCTTATTGCGAGTGAAATTTCGCGTTATAAAAACTCACTTCTCTCACCAGATGATGCTTACAAGCAAGCAGAACTCTTCAACTATAAGCAGATAGCAGAGGTATATAGAGAGTATGAGGTCTATTTAAAAGAGAATAACCTTGTAGACTTTGATGATCTTATAGCCTTAACTTATAAACTTCTTGATGAGAATCCAGAGTTAGCAAAAGCAACTTCGCAAAAATATCAGTACATCATGATTGATGAGTACCAAGATACAAATGAACTACAACTCAAACTCATCCAAAAACTCTGCACAACACATAATAATATCTGTGTTGTTGGAGATGATGATCAGTCTATTTATGGCTGGCGTGGTGCACATATTAGAAACATCATAGAGTTTGATCAAGACTTCGAGGGTGCAAATGTTTTCAAACTAGAAGAGAACTACCGTTCAAAAACACCAATACTCAAAGTAGCAAATGCTCTAATAGAACATAATCGCTCACGTTTAGGGAAACAACTTATTGCTACTCGTGGTGATGGTGAGGAAGTTTCTGTTCTTAACTCTATGGATGAGAACGAAGAAGCGAGAAAGATAGCAGTTAAGATTCAAAAGTTACTTAATAATGGTGTCTCAGCACAAGAGATAGCAGTGCTTTACCGTGTAAATGTTCTCTCTCGTTCTATAGAAGAGGGGCTTAATCGTGCAGGTATTAACTATAAGTTAGTCGGCGGTCTGCGTTTCTACGATCGTGCGGAGATTAAAGATCTTATCTCTTATCTGAGAGTTATTACTAACCCACATGATGATTTTTCACTCAAACGCATAGTCAACAAACCAAAACGTGGACTAGGTAAAGCAAGTGTAGACAAGATAGAACTCGCAGCTCATGCAAATGAGACCTCTATCTATGAGTATATAAAAACAGCAGAACTTGCAACTTTAGTAGCTTTAGTGAAAAAGAAAAATGCAGGAACACTCAAAAACTTTGTAGAAAATCTCGATGAAGTCTCTCGTGTGGCACAGGAGTCAACTTATGAGTTTATAGATGTGCTAGAAGATACTTTTCATCTTAAAGATATCTATAAAGGTATGCAAGATGAGTCTGAACGAGTTCTAAATATGGATGAGTTTTATGGACTCTTCCGTGACTTTATCAAAAAGAGCCCAGAAGCTTCTCTTGATGAGTTTTTAAATGAACTCACATTACAGAGTGAACAGGATCAAGTAGAGGGTGAATCTATCTATATGATGAGTATACATGCCTCTAAAGGTCTAGAGTTTGAGCATGTTTTTATCATAGGACTAGAAGAGGGCTTTTTACCTCTTGTCGGTGATGGAAGCGACTTAGAAGAGGAGCGTCGTTTAGGCTATGTCTCTATGACACGTGCCAAAGACGGACTTACTCTCTCTCATGCCGGAAGCCGTTTTTATAAGGGTCGAAGAAGTGATTTAGCTAAGAGTAGATTTTTTAATGAAGCGGGACTCTGTGAAGGCTCTTTAATAGTAGAAAAAAATACAGCTTTTAAAAAGGGTGACTTAGTTCGCCATAAGATCTTTGGTACTGGTCGTATAAATGGTGTGAGTCGTGCAGGTAAAGAGTTCAAACTCAGCATCAACTTTGCAGGAACACAGCGTGAGATACTTGCCTCTTTTGTGGAGCGTCTGTAAAAGCTATGAATAGACTCTTTGTTGCATATAAACCAAGTGGCATCGGCTCAAACAAGTTTCTCTACTCTCTAAAACGCAAGTACAACGATAAAAAAGCAGGTTTTTCAGGAACTCTTGATCCTTTTGCAAAAGGAGTACTACTCATAGGTTTTGGAAGTCACACAAAACTCTTTCGTTTTTTAAACAAAACACCGAAGGCTTACCGTGCAACACTGTGGCTGGGTGCAAAAAGTGACTCACTAGATAGTGAAATGATAGAAAATGTCGATATAGTAAAAGAGTTTAAACAAACAAAAGTAGAAGAGGTTCTAAAGTCATTAGAGGGTGAGTTAGAGTACGAGCCTCCAATCTTCTCGGCCAAACGCATAAATGGTAAACGTGCTTATGATTTGGCACGAGCAGGAATACCCTTTGAGCTCAACAAAATTAACTCGACTATCTATGAGACAAAGTTAGTACATTACTGTCACCCATTTGTGACATTTGAAGCGACAGTTAGTGAGGGGACATATATTCGTTCACTAGGTCGCATCATTGCTCAGAGACTTGGAGTGGCGTTTGGAAGTTTAAGTGCCTTAGAGCGTCTCAATGAAGGACAGTTTTTTTATGAGGATGAAAAGAAATTAGATATAAAAAAATCTCTTAACATCCCCAAAAATGTCTACCTAGGCGATAGGGATAATGTAAAACTAGGAAGAAAACTCTCTCTTGAAGATTTTGAAGAGAAAAGAGAAGGTACATACTGGCTAGATAATGGGGAAAATATCTCTGTGATAACTATCAAGGATGATAAAGTAAAATATGAATTAGGGAGAATAGAATGTTAGTACTATCAAGAAAATTAGACGAGTCAATACTCATAGGCGACAATATAGTAGTGAAAGTTGTAGGTATAGAAAATGGTATGGTAAAGCTAGGTATAGATGCACCAAGAGATATATCCATCATACGTAACGAACTGATAGAAGAGGTTAAAGAACAAAATAGAGCTGCTGTTCATATAGCCGAGCAGAGTGAGCTAGACGAGCTTAGTAAACTTCTTAAAAAATAGAGTTAGCATGAAAACATACAGAGCTTATGCAAAAGTAAATATCTTTTTAAAAATCACTGGAACTCGTGGTGTTTACCATGAGATTATCTCGCGTTTTATGCAGGTAGAGAATCTCTATGATGAGCTTGAATTTACTCCAAAAGAGGAGACAGATGCCCTCTCAAATAGCTTTAAAATCATAGGTGATTTCTCATGTACAACAGAGCAAAACACTATCTATAAAGCTTATTTTGCTTTAAATGAGGCAACAGGTTCTACAAAACTAGAAGAGCTGATGCAGAAGTATGCTATCACAGTAAGAAAAAACATCCCTGCTTTTGCAGGGCTTGGTGGTGGCAGTAGCGATGCTGCAACTTATCTCAAGATGTGTAATAATGTTCTCAACCTTGGACTTAGTCTCAATGAACTAGCAACTATAGGTCTCAAAGTAGGTGCAGATGTGCCATTTTTTATCTACGGCTACAAGAGTGCAAATGTAAGTGGTATAGGTGAAGTGGTTGAGGAGTTCGATGAAGAGCTCTTAAACATAGAGACTTTCACTCCAAAGATAGAGATAAGTACACCTCGCGTTTACACTATCTATAGAGAAAACTTCTTTGCACCTATAGATGGCTTTGAAGCGCACAAGCTTAAAGCTATGAGTTCTAAAGAAGCGCTAGAAAGTATGAGTCCAAGTGAGGCAAACGACCTTTTTAAACCTGCTCTACAAGAGTACAAAGAGTTAGAGAGTCACTACAAACCAGGTTACTTCTTTAGTGGCAGTGGTAGTAGTTTTTTTAGGGTAATATAAAAAATGATAGAGAATATAATGATGTTTTTTGTATTATTGCTAATAAGTGCTAATACTTATACATCGTATAGAATGTTTAAATCTGATGGTTATGAGACATTGCAAAAAGTATTTCAATTTGTCATGATTTGGTGTATCCCATTTATAGGAATGTTTATGGTACTTTTCTTTTTAAATGATGTGTATTCAAGTACAACTGGTTATAGTGGTAATAGTGGGGCTGAAACAGGTTATGATGATGGTTGTTCAGGTGGAAGTTGTGATTAGATTTTGGAAAATAAAATAGAAAGAGTAAATAATGGGTGAAACAATAGCAAAAAATAAAAAGGCATATCATGACTTCTTTATCGAAGAGAAGTTTGAGGCTGGGTTAGTTCTTCAAGGTAGTGAGATAAAAGGGATTCGTGCACATCGTGTGAACCTCAAAGATAGTTTTATCAAGTTTGTCAAAGATGAGCCTATACTTTTTAATGCTCATATAGGAAGACTTGAAACTACAAACCACTTCTTTGGACATGAAGAGAGAGGGAGTCGTAAACTGCTTCTCCATAAAAAACAGATAGAGAAGATGCTTAAAGCTGTGAATCGTGATGGGTATACTATAGTACCGATACAGCTCTATTTGAATGATAGAAATCTTGCAAAGATACAGATAGGTATAGCAAAAGGAAAACAGCTTCATGATAAACGCCAAGATCTTAAAGCAAAAGATCAAAAACGGGATATGGCTCGAGCTATGAAGGAGTACTAGTGAGAGTATTTTTCACTTTAGTACTTTTTATTTCCTCTTTGATGGCGTTTGATATCTCTCAAGTGCTAGTTTCTGAGTATAAGGTTGCCAATGGAAAAACAGCTCTTTTAGAGTTTTTACCACAAAAGGGCATCACTTACAGAAGTGTAAGTGTTGGTAAAAAGAGTTTTACTATCTTTGATACACCCCATAAAACTGAGAAGAAGTATGCACTTATTCCTTTTAGTTACTATGCTAAGAGAGAAAACAAGACTCTACATATCCACTACAAAGAGAAAGATAAAGAGAAAACAGAGATACTACTTCTGAAAGTTATCGATGGAAAGTATGCTAAAGAAGAGATAGTGGTGAGTGATAAAAAGGTAAATCCTAAGAGTAAAGAGGTGAAAGCTCGTATCTCTAAAGAGTATGCTCAAGCTATGAAGATTTACTCTACGGTGACACCAAAAAGTTACATCACAAAACCTTTTATTGTGCCACTGGATTCAAAAATTACCTCTGCATTTGGGAAAGCTCGTGTTTATAACGGCTCACTTAAGGGGTACCATAGTGGAACAGACTTTCGTGCTCCTATGGGGACACCAATCATCGCTTCAAATGATGGGAGAGTAGCACTTGTAGAGAAAAGGTTTTACTCTGGTGGCACAGTTTTACTTGACCATGGAGAGGGTATCTATACATGTTACTTTCACATGAGTGCCTTTAATGTAAAAGAGGGTGAGCTAGTAAAACGCGGAGAAGTTTTAGGACTCTCAGGCAAAAGTGGAAGAGTGACAGGACCCCATTTACATTTCTCAGCTAGAATAAACACAGTACAGGTAGATCCTCTACAGCTCATTAAACTATTAAATGAAAACTTATTAACAGGAAAATAATATGACACTTTTTCAACTTATGATGCTAGGTGCTTCGGCATTTTTCGCTTATAAAATATATGAACATATCCAAACACTACAAGAACCAGAAGAGAATCCTCAAGGGGATGAGAGTAAAGCATCAGCACCAGTGAGAACAGCAGCAGCATTCTCGACATTTGACTCCTCAGAGCTTATAGAAAAAGCAGATGATGAGGTGAGAGCTGGGAACTTAGATAAGGCACTTGCTATCTTTAGTGAAGCAAATATAAAAGAACCTAAAAATGGTGAAACCCTTTTTAAAATGGGTTTTGTAATGGCTCTACAAAAACGCAATGATGAGGCACTAGAGTATTTTAAAGAGGCTTTAGAAGTAGATGATGAGAATCCTTTTACACACCTTGAAATGGGACTAGTCTACCTAGAAGATGGTGAAATTGCTTCAGCTCGTACACATCTAAATGCAGCCTTAGAGATTGATCCTGACTTAGAAAAAGCACAAATTGCACTTGATAAGTTAAATAGTGAGCACTAAAATGAAATTACTTGAAATTTATGACTATTTGAATGAAATATCTCCTTTTGAACTTCAAGAGAAGTGGGATAATTCTGGACTTATAGTTGGTGATTTTGGGCAGGAGATTACAGATATTGCTTTAAGTATTGATGTCGATGAAAAACTCATCGATTCTCTTGAAAATAACACTCTTCTTATTACCCACCATCCTCTCATCTTTAGTGGCTTAAAAGAGCTAAATTTTGCGAAATATCCAGCAAATCTTCTAGAAAAAATGGTGCAGAAAAATATTAGTAATATTGCGATGCACACCAATTTTGATCAAACACACCTCAATGATTATGTTGCAAAAGAGGTTCTCGGGCAGGAAATTACAAAAAAAGATGGCTTTGTTGCTTACTTTGATATTGATGAGGAATTTGAAGTCTTTGCAAGAAGAATATCAGAAGCTTTTGGACTAGAAATAGTACGAACAGTTGCATGCCATAAAAGAGTCAGAAGAGTTGCTCTCACCACTGGTTCAGGCTGCTCACTCATGAAAACTTTAGAGGCTGATTGTTTCTTGACAGGAGATATAAAATACCATGATGCCATGGAAGCAAAAAGTATAAATTTATCGCTTATTGACATAGGTCACTATGAAAGTGAACACTTTTTTGCCCAAATTTTAGAAAAACATTTGAAAAATTTAGGTTTAAAAGTTATAATTGCGTCATCAG
>JALWTK010000133.1 GCA_027082875.1 Sulfurimonas sp.
GTTGGGTATCTGTGATGCAAATGATGTCCGTGCAATATTAGAGCGCGAAGATGAGAGTGCTAAACTCGCAATAAAGATGCTAGTGCGAAGAGTACAGAAGTATATAGGTGCTTATATGGCTCTGCTTGGAAGAGTTGATGCTCTCGTTTTTACTGGTGGTATCGGCGAAAACTCAGAGTATATAAGAGAAGCAATTTTACAGAGTACTCTTTTTAGAGATACAAAAGTTTTAGTTATTAAAACAGATGAAGAGTTAGAGATCGCAAATGAGTGTGTCAAAGTGCTCAAAAATCAAGGATAAAAAATGGAAACTCTCTATCTCTCAAAGCAGCGAATTATCGATATAAATAATAGACCTTTTGCTTATGAATTAGTTTTTAAAGATTCATCAAATAAGCCCTTAGGATTTTCAAACTCCCTTAAAGCGACGGCAAAGCTCATTATTAATTCTATTAACACAACAGAACTTGATAAACTTTTAGGCAAAAATTCCTTAGCATTTATAAATGTCGATGAGGTAACCTTAACAAAAGGTATCTTAGACGTTTTAGATAAAAAGCGTTTTGTACTTAATATACTAGAGGATATTAATCTCACAGAATCAGTCATTAAAAAAATAGTAGACTATAAGAAAAAGGGATTTCTTTTTTCACTAGAACACTTTGATTCTAGTGCACGTATGATAAATAAATTTCAAAGACTCTTTAACTATATAGATATTATTAAGATGGATATTATAAGCTCTGAAATTGAGAACCTAGAAAAAGTAATGCTAAAGTTTAAAGAGACAAGAATAAATCTCTTAGCTCAAGGTGTCGAATCGAAAGAAGATCTTGAAGATTGTAGGGAGATGGGCTTTGATTATTTTCAAGGGTACTATTTGAATAAGCCAGAAGTTATAGCTATCGGAGGAGCAACAGAACCTACACAGATTATAATTATGAGATTAATAAAAATTATTAAAGATAACGATACAACAGAAGAGCTTGAGTCCTTCATAAAACGCCAACCCGATCTCTCTTACAAGCTGATACAGTTTTTTAATAATATCGCAAAACTTGAGGTAAGAGTAGAGTCCTTAACTCAGGTTATCACTATGATGGGAAGAAATAAGCTGCTTCGATGGTTACTTGTTTATCTTTATTCGGAAGTATCTGAAGCAGGGGCATCTAAAACTATTTTAGATCTAGCCTTGCGTCGTGCTGAATCTATGGAAGCCGAAGCTAACAAGTCAAATAAAGATAAGGCTTATCTTGCAGGTATGTTCTCTCTATTAAGCTCTATCTTTGAGACAGATATTCAAGTATTGATGAGTTATGTTAATATGGATACAGAAATTACAAAGCTGGTGCTGTATAAAAAAGGAATTTTTGCTTCAAGTTTACTCAGGGCAGAAAATGCAGAAAAAGAGTATTTACAAAGGCTTATGATGAAAAATTTCGAGAAACTCAATACTATTGATCTAGTAGCTACCTTAGAAGATGGTGGTGTAGATATAGATAGAGATGAGATAAAGGGGTAAAGATTACAAAGTTTAGTATAGCTTGTTGTATACTCTTCTCTCTAAGTAGTAGTAGTTGGGGGAAAAGTAATTTTGAGACTATCGGAGATATTTTTGCATTTGGAGTTCCTCTTAGTGCTTATGCTACATCACTTTATCTTGGTGATAAAGAGGGTCAGGTTGAATTCTATAAAAGTTATGGGACGGCAATGCTTACGACTCTAGCTTTAAAGTACACAGTAAGAGAGCAAAGACCAGATACACAGGAGAGAGATTCTTTTCCCTCTGGACACACTTCAAGTGCCTTTAGTGGGGCAAGTTTCATAGATCTTAGATATGGGTTTAAGTATGCTGTTATCCCTTATCTGGCAGCTATATATACGGGATATAGTCGTGTAGAAGCGAATAGACATCATCCTATAGATGTTTATGCAGGTGTAGCTCTTGGTATAGTGTCAAGTTGGTATTTTGTAAGTAGATATAAAAATCTAGAAGTAGTACCAATAGTAGAAAATAATTTTAAGGGATTTTCTTTAAGTTATAAGTGGTAAATTTTAAGTGATTATTTTTAAAGAGAGGATAAAGCTCCAAAGAGGAGCTTTAGTCTTGGTACTAAGCTGGTGTTACGTTCTCAGCTTGTGGTCCTTTTTGACCTTCACCGATTTCGAAAGTTACTCTTTGACCTTCAGCAAGTGATACACGACCACCCTGAGTGTTGTTAACTTGACGGAAATGTACGAATACATCTGCTCCACCATTGTCTTGTTGAATAAAACCATAACCTTTTTCGTCGTTAAACCATTTAACTGAACCGTTTTGTAAATCTGCCATTGCATTAGCCTTGTATAAAAAATTCACTATGGAAATCAATCCATTAGTGGAGTCGAAATTTGGAGAGTCTTTAGGGGTCTAAATGCAATAACGCAAACCTACACACTAAAGATGAACTTGGGTCCTCATCTTTCATCGGTAAAAGTATAGCTAAAAAATCCTTAGAAACCAAAGAAATAATAGAAACTTATGTTAAAGCTTCATAAATAAGCTGTTCTTTGTTAGAAATTTGTTCAATATCTTTAAGCTCACTAGCTGATAATGGGGCTTTTTTTACAGAATGTGTAAATTTCACTAAAAAAGAGTAAGAAGTAAAATCAACATTTTTTTGATATAAAGCATAATTTGCAAGCTCGCTATAAATATCTTTTAGACTAAGCTTACTTTGCATGGCATAAGATTCTGCCATAAATGTAAAAAGAGTATGATCTATTGTTATCATATTTTGAGTGAGTTCTATAGCCTTATTTTTATTCATTCCTTTTTTATGAAGAATAGTACTTATCTTGTGTTCACTGCTATTTTTTTTTGCTACCTCTAATATGAAGTTCTCTCCTCCTATTGCTACATTGTCTGCTAAAGTTACAGAAGCAGAAAAGGTACTTAAAAGAAGAGCTATGAGTATAAAATTATTATTTTTCATTTGAAATCCTTGTAAATGTTGAAAAGATTATGCCCTAATAAAGTGTAAATTAAGTGTCTAATATGTCGATGTAGTATGAAACGAGGAGTAATTATGCAAATATCAGCAAATACCGCGAATACAAAAGCTACAATAAGCCCAAATACTATCAAAACAAACTTTACAGAAAAAATTTCTAAAGAAGAAGCGAATGATTTAAGAGTGCAGATAAAAGAGAGTACAAAATTCTTCGCACTTAAGTCTACAAATGTTCAGGGAAAACTTGTTTCTTCAACAATAGACTTTAAAGAAGCCTATAATGATATGAAAAAGTTTTTAAAAGATGTAGGCTATGAGGATAAACCAATATCTGAACTTTCAAAGAAAGAAGCTAGTTCTCTTGTTGCAAAAGATGGCTTCTTTGGAGTGGATAAAACAGCAGAACGCATGGCGAACTTTGTCATAAATGGAGCAGTAGGAGATAAAGACAAATTACGATCAGGTAGAGAAGGTATGTTACAAGGTTTTCGTGAAGCTAAAGTAATGTGGGGAAAAGAACTCCCTGATATCTCACAAAAAACTATGCAAAAAGCACTTGAAAAAGTAGATAAAGCAATAAGTGATTTAGGATTTTCTATCTTAAATGAAGAGGCTTAAAGTCTTTCTACTTTGAACCTTATCATATTTTGAGAAGATGAATGGAAAATTAAAAATACTTATGAACTACTACTCAAGCTAGTGTATTTAATCAATATTTATCCCAAATCTCGAAATAGAAATTTAGTAAAATACTCGAAAGACCTTTTTAGATAGTCTTTTGAAAGAACATTGAAGAAAAAAATATCTTAAAGCTAATAATGTAAAGAGTAGTCTTTAGATTCGTAAT
>JALWTK010000134.1 GCA_027082875.1 Sulfurimonas sp.
ATTGATAAAATGTAAATCATTTAACTCTTTGTAATTAAGTGAGAAAGTAGTTTTACCACTTCCATTTGCACCTGCGATAATGTATAGAGTTCTATTATTTATCATTTTCAATTATCCATTCTTAATTCTCAATTACTTTATACCCATCAGGATTATTACTCTGCCATCTCCAGCTATCTGCACACATATCTTCTATGGTTTTAAATGCACTCCAGCCTAAAACCTCTTTTGCAAGCATTGAGTCAGCAAAACATTTAGCTATATCTCCTGCTCTTCTAGGCACTATTTTATATGGAATATCAACTTTACTCGCCTTTTTAAATGCCTTAACAACATCTAATACACTGTAACCTTTACCCGTGCCAATGTTGAATGTTGAATTTTTAATGTTGAATTGCTTAGAGTTTATGTAATTTAGTGCTTTTACATGTGCATCAGCTAAATCTACTACATGGATATAGTCCCTTACTCCTGTACCATCTTTGGTATCATAATCATCACCAAATACACTCAAATACTCTCTTTTTCCTACTGCAACTTGAGAAATAAAAGGCATAAGGTTGTTTGGGATGCCGTTTGGGTCTTCGCCTATAGTTCCTGACTCATGAGCACCTACAGGGTTGAAATATCTTAATATTACTGCTTGAAATGAACTGTCACTTAGAACGATGTCTTCAAGTATTCGCTCTATCATATACTTACTTGTTCCATAAGGGTTGGTTGTTGCTCCTACTGGGAAGTTCTCTTTTATTCCTAAATGTTGGCTCAACGGTGATTTATCCTTCGGACTATCGTCCAAAGAGTGTAAATCCCGTTCGGTGCTAAAATCATCAAACTCTTGATGATTTTTTAACGACACCTCACCATATACAGTTGCTGAGGAGCTAAAGACTATCTTTTTACAATTAAACTCTTGCATAACATCTAGTAGTACTAAAGTACCATTGACATTATTGTCATAATACTCTATCGGTTTTTCTACTGATTCACCTACAGCTTTAAGTCCTGCGAAGTGGATAACTGCGTTTATGTCATACTTACTAAACACCTCTTGAAGTTTCTGTTTATCTCTTATGTCACCCTCTTCAAATGCTATATCTTTGTTGATGATTTTAGAGACTCGTTTGAGTGACTCTTTTGAAGAGTTACAGAGGTTATCATAGACTACAAAGTCATAACCAGCTTCACTTAACGCGATGAGTGTATGTGAGCCGATATATCCTGCACCACCTGTTATAAGAGCTTTCATATATTTAGATCTCCGCAGTGAGCTTTATATGCTTCTAGTTCTCTCTCTAGCATCTCATACTCAGCTTTTTTTATCTCTACAAACTTTTTCATACGCTCTATCTTTTGTGTTCTACCCTCTTGGGTTAAAAGGTATCTATATTTTGTTTTATCTTCTTCGTTGATAAAGTTACCAATCTTGATAAAACCTTTTTTTGCTAATGCTTTTATAATGTAATTTACCTTCCCTACAGATATATTCATATCTTGAGATATAGCTTTTTGGGAATTAAGAGAAGAGAGTCGCATAAGTACCTTTAACTCTTCATATTCGTTATGCATTATTAAGTTCAATAGTCAAATCCTTAAAATTTCAATGTGTGAATTGTATCTAAAAATTACTTTGTTTTATCTAAGATTGGGGGGGGAATTGGCAATAAATCTTGAAATTTGTGAGAAATTGGGGTTATTTTACCCATAATAGAGTGAGTTTCCAAAATATTTCAACCATATATCATAAAAACAGATGATTGAGTTATCAATCAAAATAAATCCACAAGGAAACAAAATGCTAAAAAATATAGTTGCAACTACATTTTTCACAAAACCCTACATTCCATAAAATGGCAATATATCTTCATATTAATCATAAATAAAGTTGATTGTGCTTACCATTGTATATGACTATATACATTTAAACAAAGGCTTAAAATGTTAGATAACTTAATCAAATATCTTTGAAGTCAATTATACTAAGATTGCGACTATATCTGAAATTAGTCGGGCAAAACTGTCTTTTCGTAAAAGTAGTTAGTAGCTTCAACAAACCCATCAACCGAACCACAGTCAAAGCGTTTACCTTTAAATTTATATGCTATGACATTACCAAGTTTTGCTTGTTCTAGTAAAGCATCTGTTATCTGGATCTCTCCACCTTTACCCGGTTTAGTTTTTCTTAAGATGTCAAAGATATCTGGAGTTAAGATGTATCGACCTATGATAGCCAAATTTGTAGGGGCATCTTTGGGGTCTGGTTTTTCTACCATGTCTGTTACTTGGTAGAGGCTAGATTCCTGATCGGAGTCAGAAATAATGGAGCCTGCTATTACGCCATATTTATTTGTATCTTCTATTGGCACTTCTTCTATAGCTACTACAGAACACTTATACTTGTTATATACTTCTACCATTTGAGATAAGACACCATCATCTTCATTATCACACAAGTCATCAGCAAGCACTACTGCAAAAGGTTCATTCCCTATGAGTGTTTCACCACAAAGTATAGCATGGCCAAGTCCCTTCATCTCTATTTGTCTCGTATATGAAAATGTACAATTAGTGATGACACTGCGTATCTCTGAAAGGTAATGCTCTTTTGATGTCCCTTTTATCTGATGCTCTAACTCATACGAAATGTCAAAGTGATCCTCTATAGCTCTTTTACCACGACCAGTGACTACAGCCATAGTATTGAGACCAGCTTCAAGTGCTTCTTCTACACCGTACTGGATAAGTGGCTTTGTAAGCACTGGCAACATCTCTTTAGGGGTAGCTTTTGTCGCGGGGAGAAATCGTGTTCCATATCCTGCTGCAGGAAATAAACATTTTTTTATTTTCAAATCATACTCTTTTTATATATTGTTATTTTTTAATGAATGCAATTGTATCTACTTGATTTAGTTAAATAGCTTAATGGGAAGGAAGAGAACCATCTAAAAGTCAATTTTTTCATAATTATCAAGTATATTTTTGTGAAAACTTTCAGGTATTCTATACCAGTCTAAAACTTGTATGATTATAGGTATGTTTGATTTTTTTAGTTTCTCTTTAAAGTTCATAAAATCATCTATATCTATTTTTTCTTTTGAGTCAGATACCAATACTAAATCTAAGTCACTTGTATCATGCGCTTGACCATTAACTCTACTTCCATATGCCAATAATTCACTCGGTTGTTTTATAGTTTTTTTTGCAATATTAATAATAGCTAACCTATCTTTATCTCTAAGTATCATTGTTCTCAATCACACTTACTAGTCTATTGGCATCAATTATAAATTGCTTCATTAATGATAAAGTATGGTTAGCTAAATCTACACCATAATCATGAGAAGTACTATTTCTATTATCTCTGTATTGCAACCATCTTTCAACCTCTTCAAGTTCAAGCAAATCATGCAATCCAGCTTCTCTAAAAATATCTTTAAAATAAAGTCTATCGACAGCTTTTGATGTATGAAAATATGGTTTTAATATTTTTTTGAGTAATTTTCCAGACTGCTCAAGTATAATCTCAAACTCTTTGATAACTGCTGAACGATATATATCATATCTTATTTCATCAGTAGAGTATTTTTGTAAATCTTCATATGCCATATCTAAGGCTTTTATGCATCTTTGTAAGTACTCTGTATCAATTTTCATAACTTAGATCCTTTGGAGTTTATCTTTAAGTATTATCTTCCCAGCTTCAACACCTGGTTGATCATATGCATTGATGTAAAGAAACTTTGCCACTACTGAGGTGAGTAGTTCATACTCATACATCAAAGATGCTATACTTTTTTCATCTACTGCATCTATGGTTATCTCATCAC
>JALWTK010000135.1 GCA_027082875.1 Sulfurimonas sp.
AGTATCTACTGTGAATAAGTCCATAATGTAATGCCCAAATATAACACCGATAATTGAGAGAAAAGAACCTAAGAGAATGATACCACTTAGTGTATAACTTTTATAATAAATAACCATCAATAGAAAGATAAGTACAAGTGCTGCTATAAAAGCACCCCCAAGATCTATAAAGGTATCTATCGTAACCTTCATCTCACCATCCCAGACAAGATTATAAACTTCATGACTCTTTTTATCTTTTATTTTGAGATTAAAAAGTCCCACTTTTTCTATATCATACTCTTTACTAAATTCCTTAATGATCATCTTTCTTGCTGCAATCAAGGGATAAACCTGAGACACCATATCTGTTTCAGCTAAAACATTTGTCATATGATGTAAATCTTTTGTCATAATCATTGGGTTTGACTTGACAGCTTCTATAGTAACTAACTCAGTGATAGGTATCATGTAGCCTTTTTTATTCATCAGTTTAAGCGAAGCCAATTTCACTTCTATCGCATCAAGATCTTTTTTTGTAAATCTTTTTGAAGCTTGAGAAAGAGAGAGATAGATAGGTACCTGATCATTATATCTGTCTGAGTTCTTTACCGCTATTTTCATACCTTCAAATGAGAGATATAAAATATTATTAAGCTGTTTCATACTCACACCTGATTTTGCCGCTTTCGTGCTATTTACTTTAAGCTCATAGCTTGTGTAAATCGTATCTTCCATAATATCTATATCCACTAAACCTTTTGTTTTATAAAATATTTTTTCTATTTTTTTAGCAACTTTACTGATACCTTGACTACCATTTCCATAGACTTCCATTACAATAGCAGCTAATGTTGGAGGACCTGCTGGTGGTTCAACAAAGGAGATTTTTGTTTGAGGGTAGAGCTTCTCACAATTAGCCTGAATAACCGGTCGAAGTCTTTGGGTCATAAGATATGATGGCTCTTTTCTATGATGTTTTTTTGTAATATTGACGACTATTTCTGCTACATTTTCAGCATCTTTAAACTGGCTTCCTTTAATAAGACCAGCGAAATCAAGAGGTGATCCCATACCTAAAAAAACTTCTGTATCAAGAACATTTTTCTCTTTAACTATGTAAGAGCTTACACAAGATGTTACTGCAGAAGTCTGTTCTATAGAACTTCCTTGAGCTAGATTTACATAAATATTAAAGGTATCATTGTTTTTTCCTGGGAGCATTTTTGCGAGTACTATCTCATAAGGAGCTATCATTAAGATAGAAATAATAAATGCTATAAGTGTTCCAAAGAGGACAAGCCTTCTTTGGAACTTACTTTGAATACCATTAAAAACAAGTTTTTCAAATTTTTTAAACATTATTTTTTTCCTTTTGAATGGTCTGGACGTTTTAAAAGCCTCAGTGCTAAATAGGGTGTAAATATATAGGCTACAAAAAGTGAAGCCACTAATGCGACAGGAACATTAGCAGGTATTGGTTTCATAAACTGACCCATCATACCTCCCACAAATGCCATAGGTACCATAGTCATAATGATTGCTAGAGTTGCTATATTTGTCGGTGCACCAATCTCATCTGTAGCACGAATCATTAATTCTGCATCCTCTTCATGTGCTGATTCAGGAGAGTGATAGTGTCTATGAATATTTTCTATTACAATAATAGCAGCATCTACCAAAAGCCCTAGAGAGAGTAAAAAGGCAAAAAGTGTAATTCTATTGATAGTTTGACCAGTCAAATATGCTACAAATAGTGTAATAGATAAAATTGCAGGTACAGTAAAGGTAACGATTAAAGACTCTCTCCAACCAAGTACAAATATAAGTAATACTGCGATAATTATGATAGATATGACTAGGTGCTCTACGAGTTCATTTACCGCTTCATCTGCACGCTGTCCATCATTACGAGTAATAACATAAGAAATACCCTCTTTTTTTAGTGTCTCTTGATATGTCTCGAGTTCTTTTTTCACCTCATCAGCAATGACAACAGCATTTGTTCCTTGAAGTTTAGAAACAGTAAGTGTAACTTGATCTTGAAAGTTTGAAAATCTAGCATTTTTTTCTCTTTTTGCAATGAGAGCTGACTTAAAATTTTGAATATCATAAGAGTTTGTTACCTTTGCTACTTGATGTAAATAAATTGGTGATCCCATATATTGTGCAACGATGATATTTCCAATATCTTGTGCATTTTCTATCGCATTTTTAACACCAAGCATAACTATCTTATTGTCTTGTGTTCTATTTTTCGTAGCAGGGACACTGTAAGCTAGTGCCTGCACTGCTTTCATAATCTGTCCCATAGAAAGATTATATCCGGAGAGTTTATTAAGATCCACTTCTACATTAAATTGATGTTTATGTCCACCTTTTAGCTCAGTTACTGCTACATTTTTTAATCCATTTATATGGTACTGTATCTGTTTGACCTTATCATATAGTGCTGTTTTTCCCATCTCTTTGTTGTTAGAGTAAAAAGCAATAGAAACAATAGGAATATCAACATCAATATCGAGAGGTTTAATAATTGGTTTCATAGCACCTGCAGGGAACATATCAGCATTTTGCATGATCTTGTCATAGATTTTAAGGTTTGCATTCTCTTTTGTTTGACCAATAAAAAATGCAGCATTTACAATACCTACATTATCCATCGCCCGACCATAGATATGCTCAACACCTTTCACCTCTTTGAGTTTTTCCTCAAGAGGTTTTACGATAATTTTTTCTATCTCTTTTGCACTAGCACCGGGAAGCGCCACAATAACAGTAGAACCACTTACAACCATCTGAGGGTTCTCTTCTCTTGGCATAACCATTAAAGAGATATAACCTATAAGAAGAAGTGCCATACCTAACACTACAGTCAAAGGATTCTTTAAAAATGTCTTTGCTAAACGTCCAGCAATATCTGTTGGTTGATACTTGTGAAAATCCATAATCCCTCCTTAATTTATAGTAACAGTTGCATACATACCTGGATATACAGACTTGTTGTTTGTCTTAAATGATATCTTTATCTTAAATGTATGTGTCATTGGATTGGAGTTAGGAATAATAGCTGTAATTTTTCCTATCGTTTTCAGACCAAGTGATGGAATTTTTACAATGACTTTTTTTCCATATTTTATACGAGCTAAGTCACCCTCAGCTATCTCAGCAGAAATTTTTAGATCACTTAAGTCTGAGAGAATAAAGGCAGGCATTCCTGGCATCGCCATCTCCCCAACTTTAATATTTTTTGCGACGACAACAGCATCATTTGGAGCTTTAATAATGAGATACTTATATTGATTTTCCACCTCTTGCACTCTTGCTTTTGCAATACTTATCATATCCTCTAAATTGCTTGCTGCGAGTTGCATATTTTCCACCTCATACTTAGAGACCATATCTTTTGCTAAAAGACGCTTATATCTCTCTAAATTAAGTTTTACATTTGTATACTGGTTTTCATACATCTGTAAACTTAACTCACTCTGGCGTTTAGCCGAGTCTATCTCTCTGGAATCAATAGTGTAAAGTACTTGATTTTTCTTTACCTTTTCTCCTTCATTCGCTTCTACATTTGTTACAAACCCCATAAATCTACTTGTAATCATCTTCTGATTGTCTGATATGACACTCCCAGAAAGGGTCAAGGCTTCTGCAAAAAGTGAAGCACCTAGTGCTAAGATAAGTAGTAATTTTTTCATATTATTTTCCTCGTATAATTTCTTTTATGAGTAAGCTTTCTTTTTTTACCAAGAAATATTACTCTTCTAAGATTGAAGTACTAACTTCAAATCTTGTAACTATCACAGTCTATGAC
>JALWTK010000136.1 GCA_027082875.1 Sulfurimonas sp.
CTAGTTTCACCACGTTATGGTTGCCTAGTTTCACAGATAAAAGCGATAGCTTAATAACATAATAGTAAAATCCGAGTTACCAAACAAAGGATTTAAAATATGTCACAAGTCTATCACTCTAATGCTACAACATTCTTCATTTATGTAAAATTGCTGATGCCTTTGGGATAGAAGTAGTTGAACTTCTCCCAAGTAGTATAGTAGCATGCGTGTTTATATAGATGTTCTTTATACAAAGTTATTATCGCAGCAATAAATAATTGGATGGCTATGTGCAAATGAGTTACAATATTTTTTTTATTTCTAAATTAGCTGTTTGTGAAGCTACTTTATGATTGACAGTTAGATAAAAATTACTGAGTGTATCTGAGTTTGTATGCCCTAATGATGCCGATAAAATTGTATTTGCAACACCGTGCTCACTCATGGTGCTAACAAGAATATGCCGAAAATAATGCATTGTTAATTTGTTTATTCCAGTTTCTTTTTTGATTCTATCTAATTGTCGTTTTGGAGAGTACAATTCTTTATTTGTTATGGGAGATTTAAAAATTAACTCCTCTTGGTTATCTTGAATTTGCAAGAGAGTGCTTTTTATAATGTCTGGTAAATCATAATGTTGATCGATACCTAGCTTGTTATGTTCTGCTAAAATTGTATATGCATTCTTTGTGAAGTTTATTTCTTTCCAATGCAAAGTTCTTATTTCATTCCATCTTCTTCCATACAGCGCAAATAAAAAAAGTGCTCTATAGAAAGGATCATCTTTATACAGATGTAGGATGACTTTATATAAAGTAGTGAATTCTTCAGTTGCATTTTCAACAATTTTTTTATTTCTATGTTGCTTTGGTGCTTTGATGATAGGAATATCAGTGATAGCTTTATTTTCATAGGCATATGTAAGTATAGGTTTTAAAATTTGTATCAGAACTTTTTTTATTGTTCTTGGACTACATCCATTAAGTGTTTGTTTGGAATGCCCTTTTTTCTCCATTGATTTACGAAGAGAATCTATATCCACTTGTCGTACAAATTTTATTTTTTTAGTTCCAATGCCATTTTTACAATAAAGGTTGTAAGTATTTTCTTTATCTTTGGTCCATGCTGAATCGTCACACGCTAATTTGAAGTAAATTTGTGCAACTGCATTTAGTGTGCTATTCTCATTAAAATTAATGCCTGTGTTAACTTCTTTATTTCTTTCTTGAATAAGTTGGGCTTTTGCCTTTGAGACTCGTGTTCGTTTATCCCATTGTTTTTGTGAATAATCTAAAACTTTTTGTTTTGATTTTCCATTGAACTTAAAATTCAGATAAAATTTAGTATACACTTTATTCGATTTTAATCCAGTTTCTATTTTTTCTGTAAATTGTTTTCTATCAACAGCCATCTTGTGCCTTTTATATAATTGAAGTTGGAACATACTCTGGGACATACCAAGGGACATACTTTTATCGGAAGTATTATACACTGAAAAGAATTAATAAAAAATTGAAATTCCCTGAAATAGGGCTTCAGGAACTAAAAAGAACTTTAAAGAATGATAGAATATATGCTTGCGGTACCGGCGGTCAGGGATTCGAATTCCTTCGAGCGCACCACTTACAGAGAAACCCCCTAACATTAGATACTAATCGACCTTTTCATAACCCAATCAATTTACAATTACATTTGACCCGTTTTTGACTCAATTTGTTTAGATTGATATTATGACTTTACTCAAGTATGAAATATCATATACCTTTGATTGTCTAGGAATTTTACCCCATTTCTTGAGTATCGTGAACTGTCTATCTTTACAAAGTATAATACTTCTTGTATTAGCTTTGTAGTTTGTCTCTAAGAACAAGTCATCAAGCGTTAGTTCGTTGAGATACTTAGATTTACAATCCTCTTTGATATCGTTTGTATCAAGTATTGCTAATATGCTCATGGTAGCAACTTTGGTAGTTTTTTAGACTTAGTACCCTGTGTAAGTGTTATATCTATATCAATCTCGCCAATGTGTAAAATCTCTTCCCAGTGCAGTTGCGTATGGTCATACAGTCCATGAAAAATCCAACAGTGGTAGTCTTTGTGCATAGGGTGTGCTAAGTTGTTTGTTCTTAGGTTTTCATCCCAACCTTGAAACTCATTATGATTCACACCATCATCAATACCGTATATATCCATCACATCATAAAAACCTTGATTCATGCTCACAAGTAGGTTGTCACTATCATTTTTGTAGTATGGGTTGTTATCTGCCAAGTAAAAATTCATTGTTACTTGAACCTCTGCAGTATTATCTACTGGGTCATTAGGGTTGTCAATCTTCTTCTTAGCAAAGTTCAAAGCATCTTGAACCTGCACTTTGATATCTTTTTCATACTCCATAAGATGACTATTAAGAGTGCGTAGCCCTTTGAGTTGTTCTTGTGTAAGGTTATCACAATCTACATACTCTTTGATATCGTTTCTAATCCTTAGTAGTGCGTCTTCTGTAGTTTCGGGGTATTGTTCAATCATCTGTTTACCTCCTTTATCTTTATTTCAAATATTCCCTTAGCCCATCTTCAAGTTTTTCTTGCAGATAGTCAGGCGACACTATCTCTACATTAGGTATCCAATACCTCACAAGTTTGAGTATCTCCTCATCAAACGCTACCTTAGTAGATACTAGTAAGCCTCCATCTGCTAACTCTTTAACTATATGCTGATTAGGTAAGATATTGCGTCTTGAAAAATATCCTGCAACATCCTTTTCAACTTTAAGAACTACCTCTATCTGTTTAGAACTAAACCAAATATTGTCATCATTTTTTATAGTGTCTTGTACGCTCTCATCCACTTCAAACTCTACCGTTGTTGGAACAAGGTTAGATATTTTTTTGAATGAGAATGTTTTGAGGGTACCATCTTCAACACCTGCTAAGTACCAGATACCTTTTGAGTTTATCATCTTGTATGGTTTGACAACTCTATGTTTGTCTTTGTAGTCAAACTCAATCAGCAAGTGTGTAACTATAGCAACTTCAATGTGCATGAAGTCTTCCGTGTTTTCACTTAGGTCTTCGTAGTTATGACCTCTAACCATATAAGCTTGATTTACTGTAGTATCAAGTATATTTTTCAAGAAGTTCTCTTGTAGGGATGGGTAGAGTTCCCGTATGCCACTAAGAGCTGCAAAGTTTTGAACATCGGCAAAGTTGAGCTTTCCTAAGTAATACTCCTCAAGAAAGTACAATCCATTTTCTTTTTTGATAGGCAAGAATGACATACGCTCATTGATATCTCTTTGAATGGTACGCTTAGTTACTCCAAACTCTTCGACAAGCTCTTCAACACTTAGTTTTTGTCCTGAGTTGAATTTATTGATGAGTTGAGCTAATCTCGTAGCTATCTTGTCGTGATTTTTCATAGTTAGTTCTTTAGTTTTGATTTTACTAAATCAATTATACTGAATTTTTGTATAGCACTTCCAAGTGCTACAAGCAAAACTACTGCTAAAGCTCCATAAACACCTGTAAAGTAGCCGATGACTACAGCTATACCTGTAATGATGAGAGCTATAAACCCTCCGTACATAAATCCTATACCTGCTATTGCTACGAGTGTGATAAGTAGTGTTATCATTATTTTTTTCCTCCTATGATTTTCCAAGCAGTCTTGAGTGTGACTGCCGATGTTTTTGCAAGTGGGATTTTTGTAATCTTTGTTGCGACTCTAGCAACTTTCATCGCTATCTTCATTGTA
>JALWTK010000137.1 GCA_027082875.1 Sulfurimonas sp.
ACAAAGTTAACGGACTCCCGTTGTAACTTTAAGGACATTAGTAGCACGACATCATAACAAGACATAGGAGAGAAATATTTGACCCTAGCGGCTCAAATATTTCTCTATTCAGTCGTTATGAGTCAGTTGTAAGCACCTTGCTTAGGAAAGCCTGTTTTCAAGAAAGTTGAAACTTTATTAAGAGAGTTTAGAAGCTAAACACGAGAAAGAAAGTCAAAAGCCTTCTCATGAAATGCTAACAAGCGAAAAAGAAATAAACGCAGTAAAACCCTTACAAACTCAACAGACTCCCGTTGTAACTTTAAGGACATAAGAAACATTGACATCATAACAAAACATAGTAGAGAAATAAATGCCCTCGGTGTTTTTAGAACTATTCTGATAGAATATCAGTAAGAAGTTAAAAGAGTAGAAAAACTGCTAAAGGCATTTATTTCTATACTCGACCGTTATGTAAAGGAAAATTATGTTTGAAAAAAGAGAATTTGAGTTTGAGGGAGATAAATATGAAATTAGAATCTCATCTGATGGATGGACAACAAATATTAGAGTATTTTTAAATAATAAACCAGCAAATGGTTATAGCTATTCAGTTGAATTACCAATTATACTTGATTCAAAGAGAGGAAAGCTACCAATCGACCCTGTTGAAGATTTAATTAAATCTGCTAAAGAAGATATAGAAGAAAAGCGTTGGGACAAGTATCTTGAAGCTATAAATGCAAAAAATACATAACAAAACGTAGCAACAAAAATATGTTACCTCTGCCAAAAAAACTTGATTAGGTAAAGATATTTAGCTACCATTGTAGAACTTAAAAAACTACAAATATGGGTAACATATTTTTGTACTCAGCCGTTATACCCTGTGTCATTATTCCTTGATGATAGAAGATGTAACTAATATGTTTAGTTGCAAATTTTATTTGAAAGGAGGAATTTTCTTATGGCTAAAGTTTATGAATCAGAAGACACTGTTGTATATAGAAATGAAGATGGTGATACTTGGGTTAAAAATACAGAAACAGATGAACGAACATATATTCCAGCTGGAAGTGAAGAAGCTGCTGGTACATTTGATGCAGATCATCAAATCAATAATGACGACGAAGATTAAGACATAGTTGCTAAGTATAACAAGTACTTGGAGAGAAATACGAACCCTAGCGGGGATTCGTATTTCTCAAGACAGTCGTTAGCATACCTTCAATCATTTACTTACCAAAGTTAAAGTTCTATTAATGGGAACTATACTATAATACTCCAATGAGAATAATTTCAAAAAAGACACTAAAAGATTTTTATGAACAACCAACATATCAAGACAGCAAAAATGCTTTAGAATCTTGGCATAAAGAGGTTCTAAAACTAGATTGGAATAATCCAAATGAGATTAAAGAGATGTATAGAAGTGCTAGTATTGTTGGAGATACAAAAGTTGTTTTTAATATAGCGGGAAATAAATATAGATTGATAGTTACCATAAACTATTATGCAAAAATTGTATTCATAAAGTTTATTGGAACACATAAACAGTATGACAAAATAAATATTGAGGAGTTATAAGATGAATATCAAACCTATTAAAAATGAAGAAGATTATACTCAATCATTGGAATATATTGAGAGCTTAATGGATGCTAAACCAAACACACCACAAATGGATGAGCTAGAAGTTCTTACGACTTTAGTTGAAGCCTATGAAGAGCAACACTATAAAATAGAGGCTCCAGACCCTATTGAAGCTATCAAGTTTAGAATGGAACAAGAAGGCTTAAAACAAAAAGATTTAGTGACAATCGTTGGAAGTAAATCAAGAGTATCAGAGATACTTAATAGAAAAAGAAAATTAACTATTGAGATGATAAGAAATTTGCATAAGCAACTTCATATACCAGTTGAAAGTCTGTTTTTAGATTACAAAATTAACTGTGCTTAAATGCTAACAAAACCTTGTAGCCAATAAATGCCCTAGCGGTCATTTACCGGCTAAAGTCAGCCGTTATATCCAAGCTTCCACATTATCAGGAAGTTTGAATATGCCTGTTTATGAAAGTAAATTGGTAAATTTAATTTTTGGAGAAAAAATGAAATCAATCATTGCCACAGTAATTATATTAATATTTAGTGCTTGTTCTAATAATACATCCGTTCTAAAAAAAGATACACTATTTTGTAAGACAATATCAGGTTTTCAGTATAATAGTAGCAGTATAAGCTACATGTTAAATTATGGAGCGGATAGAGGAATGTCTCTTTACAATCAGTCTAGAGGATGTAAAACTCTACCAAAATATACGTCATATGAAATCTTAGAAAAAGATATCCCTTGTCTTGAAAAAACTTGTTTAATGATTAAAACAGAACTCAAAGAAATAGGCTATGCTAGGATAAGTATATAAACTTAACTAACTGATAGATATAACAAATCGTAGCAACAAAAATATGTTACCCTAGCCGAAAAAGCTTGATTGAGTAGAGAAGTTTAACTACCATTGTAGAACTTCAAAGACTACCAAAGCAGGTAACATATTTTTGTACTCAGTCGTTATATCCATGTTTGTACATTATCTTGAAACTTGAATATTTCTATTTATTAATATAAATCAACAGTTGTATTATAAAATAATACGATGTAAAAAAGGCTAGAAAATGAAATTAATTTTAATATTGTTATTCGTACTTTTTAGTGCATGTAGCAAAAGCACTTGGACTGATGAGCAAAAAAAAGGTTTAATGCTTCAACAACTTGGAATAGTTACTACATACATGTCAAACTATGTAGGGCAAAAATTAGATGAAAAAAATTCTAATAAAGCTATTGAAGTAACTAAGTGCCTAGTTCATCTATATACTAATGAATATAATAGTTATAATGACTATTTTAATCAACTTCCAGATAATCATTCTAATCATGTAGATGATAAAAAGAAGAAAAAAGTTTTACTTAAAAATTTACTAAAGTGTAATATTGAAGTGAGTGCTCTAGGATATATTTTGATGGCTCAAGATGGAATAGAGGGATATGATATTGACAATATACCCGAAGGATTAAAAAAGCAGTTACATTATGATTTAAAACATAAATAGGAGTATATATTTTGCTCATATTTAAAAAAGAAAAACGACTTTTAAGGAATAATAAAGATATAACAAATCGTAGCAACAAAAATATGTTACCTCTGCCGAAAAAAGCTTGAAAAACTAGAGAAGTTTAGCTACCATTGTAGAACTTAAAAGAGTACAAACATAGGTAACATATTTTTGTACTCAGCCGTTAGACATCAATGCAAGAAATAAAAATGCAGATAATAATTATATTATATTTATTTTTCGATGACAAAACAGAGACTATGAAAAGTCTATAACTCTTCTTGTCCCACAAAGTCACTTAATTCTTGAGAGTAGTGTAGTCGTTGGGCATTTCGTTGACACAAGGTCATTTATATCATACTTTTTTGTCTCTACTGACTTAAAGTACCGAATAGAAGCAAAAGCAAAAGCCCCACTCTGCTCTATCTCTTTTATATGCTCCTGCGTCACTATACCACCGAGTGCTATGACCTTGAGTGAAGTAGCATTTACTACCTCTTTTAAAACTTCTACACCCTTTGGCTCACCCTTGTTTGGAGTGCTAAAAATTGGACTAAAGGTAACATAGTCAGCGCCTAACCGCTCCG
>JALWTK010000138.1 GCA_027082875.1 Sulfurimonas sp.
ATGAGATACTTCGTTAATACTCCTTAAATCTACATTTTGCTATAATCACTTCAATTAATTAAACAGATAGGAAATTTAGTGATTACATTAAAAGAAGCTCTCACACTTAGCAAAGAAGAACTCAAGACATTTAAAGACGATTTACAAACTAAAATCGAAGCAAATCCAGAACTTAACGCATACATAGATGTGAAAGATACTGGAGATGGTGTTCCTATCGCTATCAAAGATAACATTCAAGTAAAAGACTGGTCTGTCACTTCAGGTTCAAACATCCTTCAGGGCTATATTGCTCCTTATAATGCAACTGTTATCAACAAGCTTACAGATGCTGGCTTATCTGCGTTTGGTCGTGTAAACATGGACGAGTTTGCTATGGGGTCTACTACAGAATCTAGCTTTTATGGTAAAACACTCAATCCTATAAACCCTGAGTATGTTCCAGGTGGAAGTTCAGGTGGATCTGCTGCTGCTGTAGGGGCTGGTCTTGCTATCGCTGCTCTTGGGAGTGATACTGGTGGATCTATTCGCCAACCTGCTGCATTTTGTGGAATAGTCGGAATGAAACCTACTTATGGTCGTGTTTCGCGTTATGGTCTTGGTGCTTATGCTTCAAGTCTTGACCAGATAGGACCAATGACACAAAATGTAGAAGACGCTGCAATTCTCTATGATATCATCAGTGGGAGTTGTGAGAAAGACTCTACAAATGCACAGAGAGATGACAAAGTAGTTCCTTTTTTAAACGCAGAAAGAAAACTTACTATCGCAGTTCTACCGAAGTACTTAGAGAATGCTAGTCAAGATGTCAAAGATGCTTATGCTAAAGCAATAGAAGCACTTAAAGCACAGGGGCACACTATAGTAGAACGCGATATGTTGGATGCAAAGTTTGATATCTCAGCTTACTATATTACAGCAACAGCAGAGGCGACAACAAACCTTGCTCGTTATGATGGTATTCGCTATGGTAATCGTGTTGATGGAAAGAACCTTGAAGAGACTTTTATTAAAACTCGTAGTGAAGGTTTTGGTGATGAAGTGAAACGCCGTATCATGCTTGGAAACTTTGTACTCTCTAGCGGATACTATGAAGCTTACTATGTTAAAGCGCAGAAGACTAGACATATCATCAAAGATGCTTATGCGAAGATCTTTGATGATGTCGATCTCATCCTTTCACCTATTGCTCCTGGTGTCGCTCCAAAATTTGGTGAATTATCAAAGCCTATGGATATGTACCTTAGCGATATCTACTCTATCTCTGTAAACCTCGCTGGATTACCTGCCCTCTCTCTTCCTATCATGAAAAATACCGATGGCATGCCTGTAGGGCTTCAGCTTATAGCTCCAGCCTACGATGAGCAGACACTTTTTGATGGTGCACTCTCACTTGAACGCGAGATAGGATACAAAGCATAATGCTCTACACACTTATCCATACTATTCACATATACTCAGTATTTATCTACGGAGGCTTTCTTTTTGTAGATATTCTCTTTCTCTCTAAAATGAAACAGACACTTACAGAAGAGGAGCACACAAAAGCTCGTGAAGCTATCATGATGCATGTTCGTAAAGTTGTTCCTTATGCTCTTATGGTTGCAGTTGCAAGTGGTCTTTTCCTCTTTTCTCAGATATTTGGAGAGATAGGTAAAGATGGCATGAGTAGTTTCCAAATAATTTTAAGTATTAAAGCTTTTTTAGGACTATGGTTAGGTTTTCGAGGTATTAACCAGAAGCTCTTTGGTATAAATCCTTGGCTCTTTAAATCTCACCTTTTTCCTTTTTCATTAGTGGTTATCATCATTTTACTCTCACAGTTTATGTATCTATAAACTGAAAGATACACTTTTACCTCTTTTTAACCACAATAAAGATATAATCCACAAATTTTAAAAGGATGACCATGAGAATTCGTAAACAAGCCCTAACATTTGAAGATGTACTATTAGTACCTCAATATTCCGAAGTTCTTCCAAAAGAAGTATCACTAGAAACAAAATTAACAAAAAATATTAGCCTTAAGATTCCTATGGTGTCTGCTGCTATGGACACAGTAACTGAGCACCGTGCAGCTATCGCTATGGCTAGACTTGGTGGTATCGGTATTATCCACAAAAACATGGATATAGAGACACAATGCAAACAAGTAACTAAGGTCAAGAAAAGCGAAAGTGGAATCATTATTGATCCTATCTTTGTACATCCTGATGCTACTCTAGCAGATGCTGAACTCTTAATGAAAGAGTATAAAATCTCTGGTGTTCCTGTGGTTGATGGCCATAACAAACTCCTAGGTATTCTTACAAACCGTGATATGCGTTTTGAAAAAGATATGCGTAAGCTTGCATCAGAAGTGATGACGGCTATGCCTCTTATAACAGCTACTAAGGGCATTAGCCTTGATGAAGCTGGAGATATCATGCATAAAAACAAGATTGAAAAACTTCCTATCATTGATAAAGAAGGATTTTTAAAAGGTCTTGTGACTATCAAAGATATCAAAAAACGTATAGAGTATCCACACTCAAATAAAGACTCATTTGGTCGTCTTGTTGTTGGTGCAGCTATTGGTGTTGGACAATTCGATCGCGCAAAAGCACTTGTAGATGCTGGTGTTGATGTTTTAGTTCTTGACTCTGCTCATGGTCACTCAAAAGGTATCTTAGATACTGTTCGTAAGATTAAAGAAACTATGGAAGTAGATATTATCGCTGGAAATATCGCAACTGCTGAAGCTACACTTGCACTTATCGAAGCTGGGGCAGATGCTGTTAAAGTTGGAATCGGACCAGGTTCTATCTGTACTACTCGTATCGTTGCTGGTGTTGGTGTACCTCAAATCTCTGCTATAGATGAGTGTGCAGAGGCTGCTCGTCCTCATGGCGTTCCTGTTATCGCTGATGGTGGGATTAAGTACTCTGGAGACATTTCAAAGGCTCTTGCGGTTGGTGCTTCATGTATTATGGCTGGATCTTTACTTGCTGGTACTGAAGAGTCTCCAGGTGAGACTATCATGTTCCAAGGTCGCCAGTACAAGTCATACCGTGGTATGGGTTCTATTGGTGCTATGCAAAAGGGTTCAAATGACCGTTATTTCCAAGAGGGAACAGCAGCAGATAAGCTTGTTCCAGAAGGGATAGAGGGTCGTGTTCCATTCCGTGGAAGTATCGCTGGAATCGTTCACCAAATGATGGGTGGACTACGTGCATCTATGGGTTACTGTGGAAGTGAAACTATAGAGATGTTCTGGGATAAGGCTGAGTTTGTTCAGATAACTTCTGCTGGACTTAAAGAGTCCCATGTTCATGATGTTATCATTACTCAAGAAGCTCCGAATTATCATGTATAGTACGATAAAGAAACAAAGTCCCTTTATCTTCGCTTACGCCGATGTGGCGAATAAAGCTTGCCTCTTATAAGAGGCAGAAGTTTATAATGATACAAGAAGTAAGATATGCAGGATTTTGGATTCGCTTTCTTGCTTCACTTTTAGATACAATCTTTCTCGCTCTTCCTGTCGCCATTGTCATCTACTTCTTAAGTGATGGCAACTGGTTTGACTTTTCACAATACCAACAAAATATAATGATGGCGATGAGTGGTAATACTCATGCACTCGACAAACAACCACAGACCTCGCTACAGTGGGAACTCCTTTTTGAAGTTTCAACTCTTCTAATAACCCTTCTCTTTTGGAAAAAATGGAGAGGTGCAACACCCGGAAAAAAATTTGTGCATATTAAGATAATCGATGCTAAGACATATAAAGATATAGATAATACCCAAGCCATAACTCGTTCTTTTGGATATATAGTTTCAACATTAGCATTTTTAATGGGATTTTTTATGGTAGCGCTTAGAAAAGATAAACGAGGATTACATGACCTACTTGCAGGTACTGTAGTTGTTTATGAAGAAGAGAGTGCTACATAGCCTCTTTTTCTTCAAAAGGTTCTTGCATAAAAAAACTCTCTACACTTATATTTTTAAATGCTGCATTGAGTGAAGTAAAGAGTTGAGGAAAATCTTGCTCCATCTTTGCTAACATCTGTTTTGTATTTTCTCTTGCATGTGGCATTTTGACATCAAAACGCATAGCAGGACAAGCTTCATCACCTATTGCAGCTATATTATTGTCTACGACAAATGCACGAAGTTGGCGTTCTCGCATCTGAATGAGTGGACGAATAACTACAAGACCATTTGAGGCAGTGTACTTAGGTGCTAAACTTCTCATCTGACCATTATAGATAAAGTTCATAAAAAAGCTCTCTGCTGCATCATCCATATGATGACCAAGTGCTACCTTGTTGCACCCTAGCTCTAACGCGACAGAGTAGAGATACCCTCTTCTCATACGAGAGAAGAAGCTACAAAAAGAGGAGTTTTTACGGATCTTCTCTTTTGCGAGTTCATAAGTCTGTGTAGATTTTACAACATGCTTGATACCATTCTCTTCGCAATGTTTCTCTAAGGCAGAAAAGTCCTCTCCCATACCATAAGAGATAGTCACTGCAATAAACTCAAACGCGAAAGGAGCACGTCTCTGCTGCTCTCTCATGGCATGAATCATCGTAAGAGAGTCTTTACCTCCAGAGAGCCCAACAAGTATCTTATCACCCTCTTCTATCAGCTTAAACTCGGCATTTGTTTTGCCAAGTTTAGACATAATCTTTTTAGAGAGTTTGATGCTATCTTTGCTCAATGATTTTCTCCACCATCTTCATAACAAACTCTGCAGAGATAATGGCACTAGACTCCATAAACTCATCAAAAGAGAAACTCGCATCAGTATCAGCAGTATCGCTGATAGCACGGAGTATAAAGAAAGGAATATGAAGAGCATCACATACAACTGCAACACTAGCACCTTCCATCTCTAATGCATCCGCATTAAAGTTCTTCACTATTGCATCTTTTACTTTTAAATCATGAACAAACTGATCTCCAGTAGCGATAATACCCTCGTCAACTGTTTTTCCTAGTTCTTTAGCAACCTCTTTAGCAACATTTATAAGTTCTTTATCTGTCTCAACAAAAACAGAACCACCAGGAACAAATCCCATAGGATGACCGAACGCAGTGATATCTAAATCATGTTGAGCAAGTTTTGTAGCTACTATAAGATCACCAATTTTAAGAGAGGGATTGATACCACCCGCTACACCTGAAAAAAGCAACTTTGTACACCCAAAGTGCTGTATCATTGAAGTGGCAGTTAGTGTTGAAAAAACCTTACCTATCTTAGAGTGAGCAATAACGAGTTCACACCCTTTATAAGAAGCTTCATAATAAGTGTTATTTGCATACTCTGTAGTTTTATACTCTCCTACTATCTCTAAAATCGGTGTTATCTCTTCAGGCATTGCACCCATGATTGCTATTTTCAAATCTCTATCCTTTATATCTCAAATGTTTGGTTTTTTACTTTGTAGTTTTCTAGTTGTGCTACTCTTTTCCCATTTTCATCTACAATACAAGAGCCACCCCAAAAGCCGAGTCCATCTTCAAAACCGACACGATTAACAAAAACAAGATTTGCACTGCATTCACTCGCAACTGTTTCAATAATCTTATACCACTGTTTTTGTATCGCTAAGCCATCATCACTAAATCCACGAGCAGGTGAGGCTACAAGAGCTATAATCATATCTGGATTCTGTGCTATAAGGTCATGATGTACATTTTCATGCCATAAATCTTCACAGACAACCATAGAAATTCTCTTATCATTTACCATGAAGCTTTCAAATACATTTCCAGCTTCAAAGTATCTAGCCTCTTCAAACATACCATAGTTAGGTAAGTGCACTTTATCATGTTTGCTTGTAAATTGACCCTTACTAAAGTACAATGCACTATTACTGTAATGTCCCTCAGATGCAAATGCAACACCTACAACAATATCTAAATCTTTACTCAGCTCTCTAAGTTCTTCTAGTTCTTCAAGTTTGTAAGCATCTTCACTTAGTTTATCTTGGAGCATGTAGCCACTTAAAGAGAGTTCAGGAAAGACTATTAAGTCACTCTCATCTTTCACACTGCTAATAATTTGTATGATATCGCCTAAGTTAGATCTATTTAACTTAGGTGATGTCTGTGCAAGAGTTATTCTCATACTATGAACAGATTTCTTCTTTTACTTTCTCTAAAGATGCCATATCAGAGATATTAAGAGTTTTAAGCTCTTTTGCTATTCTTCTGTTAAGTCCTTTAAGGGTGATACCATTTCCAAACTCTATAGCCATATCAAGTTCAGGTGCAACTGCTAGGATAGACTGCTTATACTTTACAGGTTTTACAAGTTGGTCTTTTAGAAGTGAAACTGCTTCGGCTTTTGAAGAGTATTTTTCAGTTGTAACATTTGAAACTATAGGTGCAGAGAAGTTATCTGTAACCATTGTTGACATAAGCTCTGCTAGTGGCTCTTGCGCTGAAGCTAAAAGCTCACAGTGAGAAGCTACTGACATATCAAGAAGAAGGGCACGCTTAGCACCTGCATCTTTAAATGTTTGCTCTAACGAAGCTAAATCATCTTTAATACCCGCAACAACTAGCTGACCATCTTGGTTGTAGTTTGCAGGCCATACTTTTTTACCCTCAGATAGTGCATCAGCACATACTTTTTCTACACTAGCATCATCAAGGCCTACAAGTACCATCATCCCTGCATTTACACCCTCACAAGCTCCTTGCATAAGTGAGCCGCGTTTATGTACAAGCTCAACTGCATCAATATAGTCAATAGCACCACTCGCACACAGTGCAGAGAACTCACCAAGTGAGTGCCCTAAAAACATTTCAGCCTTTAAGTCTGGACAAGCATCACTGAAAAGCTTGTATGCTATCATCTGTACTAAAAGGATCGCTGGCTGTGTATAGGCAGTTTGTCCTAGTTTATCATTCTCTTCAAAGATCAGCTCTTTAAAGTCAACCCCTATTCTTTCTCCAGCTTTTGCAAACATCTCACGAGCCACTTCAGAGTTCTCATAAAAATCTTTCCCCATTCCTACTGCTTGACTACCTTGTCCTGCAAATATCATTGCTATTTTACTCATTATCTTTCTCCCTATAAATATTGTTTATTATCAGATATTTTTTTTCTCAATGTATTTCTATTGAGTCCCAACTTATCTGCAAGTTGGAGTTGTGACTTAAACCTATGAAGACCAGCTTTAATAAGTGGTGCTTCATAAAGATAGAGATAGTTTCTATAGTCACTGTTAGAACCTAACTTATCATGTAGATAATTTTCTATAATCTGCATCAACTCTGTATCTTGAATATCTTGTAAAAGATAGTTGACCATAACTTGACGTTTTAAAGAGTTAGAGTTGTACGAGAGATCTGGAATAAAATTGTTTAAGTCAAGTTTTTGCTCCCCACCAAATAGTTCACTTGCCTCTTCTTCAAATAAAGCTACTAATTCCTCAACATCTTCATCTCTTTGACTAAGAGGTGGAATATCAAATTTGACACTAAAAAGATCATCAATAAATTCATTTGAAAAAGATTGTTTAGAAGTTGCAACAACCCGAACACTATTTTCTTTAATAGCTCCAATAAGTCGTTCAATATTTGGTGAGTTATCTATATTTGAAATGATGATTTCACTACTGCTTTCTAAGCTCAGAAGTAACTCATCGAAGTTAGATGCATCCACAATAGATGCATCTGGAAGTATAAAAGATGCTAAACACTTTTTTCCAACACCAAGCTCTCCCATGATAAGAGCATTAACACTTAGTGTTTTTAAAAGAGTAGCTGTTTTAAAAGCTTGGTAAGAAGCTTCTGAAGCAGTTACAAAATTAGTGACATCCACAGCCTGTACCACAGCTCTCACCCTCAGCAGGTTTGTTCTCAGCTGGAACACCAGTCATAGCTTCTTCAGCAGTAGCTTCTCTAACATTGTTCACAGTAACTGTAAACATTAAAGATTTACCAGCTAAAGGGTGGTTAAAGTCAATAGTGACAGTCTCTGCACCAATCTCTTTAACAGTTACCTGTGTAGTTCCACCATCTTCTGCTTGACCATAAAGAGTCATTCCTAACTCTAAATCAATACCAGCAAATTGATCAGCAGGAACTTCTTGAGTAGCTTCAGGGTTGTACTCACCATAAGCATCAGCAGGATTAACAAGAACATCACCCTTCTCGCCAATAGCCATATTTTCTATTCCCTTTTCTAAACCAGGAATAATTTGACCCTTACCAAACATAAATACTAGTGGAGCCCCACCAACATTACTATCTACCACTGTGTCACCATCTTTTACTTCGTACTCTAAAGATACGATTTGATTTGCTTCTATTGCCATCATTATTTCCTTTATTAGTTTTAATCTCGGGATTCTAGCATAATTTTATATATTACTGCTGAAGAAACACCTTTGCATCTTTTGCCTCAGCAGAATTTGGATATTTCGCAACTATGGCTTCAAAGAAAACATTTGCATGAGCTATATCTCCTGTTTTTTTCATACTTACTGCCGTATGTAACATTAAGTTTGGCATATAAGATGCCTTATCATAGAGTGAAGAACTCTTTTTAAAGTAAGATATCGCATTAGAATAGTTCTTACGTTTATAATTCATCTCCCCTATCATATAGTGTGCATAAGCTGGTTTGTACTTGCGTTTAATCAACTCTTCATAGTTAGCAATAGCATTTGTATAGTACTTTTTCTTATAAAATGCTGCAGCTTCATTATAAAGGGTAGCTGAACTTTTTTTATTCACAGAAGATTTATTCACTTTTTTAGAACTATTTTTAAGCTCCTTTGCTACTAAAACTTTAAAGGCATTAACATCATTTACAAGAGCATTAAATTCACTTTTAGAGACATACTCTTTGTTAATCGTATCGAGGAGTTGTGATACCTCTTGCATTAGAATTTTTTGTTTCTCTATACTTTGTGTATTTGTTGTGACTATCTCACTTAAACGTTTCTCATACTCACTCGTATTTTGTAGTTTTAAACTGTTAAGTTCACTCTGTTTTTTGAGATTTATTTTATTGTTATGTGCTTTTCTACTGAGGCTCTCTATAATGCTTTGCAAACCATCTATTCTTTCTCTTAATGAGTCTAATTCATTCTCTTGGTTATTACTTTTTACAGAAACTTTATGAAGATTTTTTTTTGTTTCTAAAAGAACTTTTTCATTGGAGGTAAGTCCATAAGGATTTGAACTTGAGAGATCACCAGCACCAAACGCAGAAGGTTCAGCAGCTAGCGAAAAAATTGGAAGCAAGCAAGAGAGTAGAAGTACTTTCTTACTAAGTATCATGAATATAAACTTATGGTAAAAGTTTAAAGTCTACACGACGATTTTTAGCATAACACTCTTTAGTTTGAGCTGTACAGACTGGATTAGACTCTCCATAACTTACCATAGAGATACGAGATGCATCAATACCTTCAGCTACTAAAGCTTTTTTTACAGTATCTGCACGCTTAAGACCAAGTGCAAAGTTATACTCATCACTTCCCCACTCATCACAATTACCTTCTAATTTTACATTGTACTGTGAAGCACCACTCTTCCCAAGTTCTGCTGCTTTAGCAACTTTTTCTTGCATATCTGCATTTAAATTATATTTATCAAAAGCAAAATAAACAGATGAAAGTTTAGACTCTATATCTGACATACTCATTTGACCTACTGTGTCACTTGCATTTGATGAGGAATCAACCATGCTGTCTTCCGGAGATACAGTCTCAATTTCTACCGCTTCTACTTCTTGTGGTGCTGGAGTTTCAGTTGTTTTTTTTGTGTCTACAGCTGGCTTATTTGTGCTACATCCACTAAAAACTAAAAGTGCCACTACAACACTTGAAAGTACTATACTTTTCATATTTGATTTCCTTGATTTTTAAAAATTGGTTTATTATACCTAAAAATAATAAATAAGGGCTGGTAAAATAAATGTTTACCAGTCCATAGATTGAACTTTTCCATATTTAAGAGGGAAAAGATAGTTTTTGTTATGCTTAAGTCTTATGATGCCTATACTACTTTGATTTTTATAATTTTTTATAAAAAGAATAGCATCGCCATCTTGAGAAAATCGTGGAAATTCATTTACACCTGTTGCAGTAAGGCGACGAATAAAATCTGTTTTCATCGATATAAGATGTAGATTAAAAGTATTTCTCTCAAAGGCATTAGATGTCTCTCTTGCTTTATATACTATATATTCACCATTAGAGCTACAAGCAGAGTTGCTTCTACCATAGTAGACCATCTGCTCTATCTCTTTGGTCTTTAAATTTTTAGAAAAAACATTTGGATAACCAAGTCTTGAAGATATGAAAATAATTTTATCCTTGCCCATGAATTGAGCATTTACATCTATACCTCCATAAGTTGTCTCTCTTCTATATTGATGCGTATCTACATTATATGTATATATATCTGGCTGCCCTTTTTTTGCCATAGTCAAAAGGAGTGTTTTTCCATCACGGCTTACATCAGAACAGATCATCATACCATCAGAAGAGATAATAGTCGAGACTTTCAATGTTTTCATATCTACTTTTTTCAGTGTAGGTTTTGTAGCATCAAGTGCAGTATAGTAAAATGCATTTTGTTCATAATTTGCCCACTTTGGAAAAACATTAAAACCACCCTTTAACATTACATGTTGATAAGCAAGAGAGTAGTCTGAAATAATTATTTCACTTTTTTTCGGACCAACAATACGAGAAAAAATCACCTTACGTTTCATCCAAGCAACAGAAGGCTCACCCATAAATTCATTTATGTCATAGGCTATTGCATGGGAGATAAACATATAAACATCTTGTCGACCTACTTTATAACTTTTTGAAAAAACATTAGTATCATCTTGAATTATTTTCATCTCTACATTAAGTGCACCATTATCATCTTTAAACATCTTATAGCGAAGCACATAATTTTTATCTTTGTTCTCAACAAGAACTGAACTAGCATCAAATGCTATAGTTCTATGGTAGCGATCAACATTAAAGAGACTAATAACATTTAAGTCTGCTACGAGTGATTTAAAAAATTGTAGCTTAAAAGTGTCATCATAATTTGAAGAAGCATCTTCAATTGCAATAGATGGTAGAGCATCCACCTTTTTAATAACCTCAATAGTTGCATCCCCTGCAAATGCAAGTGTAAATACAAATAGTAGTGAAAATAGTATTTTCAAATCTTACTCCTTAGATATTAATATAACGATAGTTTTACTAGAGCGATGCTCGGGATTTTCAGGGAAAATCACATGCATTAGCCTCTCTTTGATTTTATCAGCTTCTCTATTGAGTGCTTCATTATTTGAATACATAAGTACACGAAAGTCTAGTACTTTTCCAAGAGAATTCAACTCAATAACAGTTTTAACACTGCTTCCTTCTGAGTTAGGAGGAACTCTAAAATACTGATAAACAATTGCCTGAATTTTAGCCAAATATTCATTAACCTGCTCTGCTGTTGAGCTGGACTCTGCTTCACTTTCTGTATCCACACTATCAAGGTCATTTACTTTCTCAGAGATAGATTCTACATCATTCTCTTTTGTTGTCTTGATTTTCTTTTGTATATCTAAAAATCTTTTATTGTTTTGTGGTTTTGGCTTCTCTTTTTTTGGTACTATCTTTTTTGTCCATACATCTGAAAAAAGATTATTTATATCTACATCTTTTTTAGGTGTAGTAGATTCTTCAACTGTCGATGGTGCCTTTTGCACTTTTTTTTGTTTATGTGATTTTACTTTTGGTGTTTCTAAAGAGATAGAGATATAAGTGTCTTTTTTAAGTCCAAAACTATTTTTCTTTGAAGGAGAAAAAAGCATGGTAACTGCTAAAAAAAGGACTAAGGCAAAGAGACTTAAAGATATAAGACCACTAAGATAAAAATGAGTACTCTCTTGATTACCCATCTATCTTATCCATTTGTAGCTAGAGAGACCTCAGAGAAACCTGCTTGTTTTACAGCAGCTAATATAGACATAACCAGACCATAATCTAAGCTTTTGTCTGCACTTATAAGTACTGTAGCTTTTTTATCTAGTTTAGCTGAGTAGAGAAGAAAGTTATCCATAAAAGCATTAAGGAGGTAGGTGTCTTTATTTATTTTAATCTTTTTATCACTATCAATACTAATATGAACAGGCGGAATTTTACTTAGTTGCTGAGAAGTAGAGCCTTGAGGTAGTTTTATGTTTTCTTCATAGATAATATTTGGAGCGATAACCATCAAAATAGCGAGTAGTACAAGCATTACATCTACAAGAGGTGTAATATTTAACTCTGGCTTATCATCCCAATCGTATAACATATTTATGCCTTACGAGCTAGAATGGCATCACTTTGCATTTGAAGAAAAGAGACTAATTCAAATGATTTTCTTTTTAAAATCTGATGGTATGTATAGGAAAAAATCGCTACAAAAATACCTGCAGCTGTTGCAATAAGTGCATCACTTACACCAGTAGCAATCACGGACATACTACCTGTCGTTTGTCCTATATGGGTGAAGGTATCAAGAATAGAGACAACCGTACCAAAAAGGCCAATAAAAGGTGTAGTAGAAGCAAAGATAGAGAGAATGGATAGCCCTTTTGTAGCTTCTTTTGTAGCAGCAAGCATTGCAAGTGCTAAAACTTCTTTTGAAACAACATTACTTGTTTTTATAAAATTATTTAAAAAAGAGTTTTCATTGACGGTTGATCCACCCATTAAAAGAGACTCTAAAGAGTTACTTTCAGTTTGTAGCCAACTGTTAATAGAGAAATATCTATAAAAGAACACCCAGTTAAGTATAAAGAAGTACATAGCTAAAAGAGCTAGAACCCCTATAGTCACAGGATGACTTTTAAGATAAAAATCTATTAAGTTGTTTAACATAGTACTATATAAGTTTCTGTGCAGCAGATTCGATTTTAGCTGAAACAGATGCGATAGCAGAACCAGAGTCTGCAACATCTTTAATAAGTTTCTTCGCTTCTTCAAGAGCTTTCGCAATTTCAGACTCGTTAGCACCACGAATTGGAGCAGCACCTTCTACTAGAATAATTACTTTTTCTTCGTCTACTTGCACAACACCCCAATTAATCACAATAGATTCAACTGATTTATCTTCCTTCTCAACATCAACTACACCACTTGTTAAAAGTGTTGTTAAAGATGAGTGGTGTGCTAGTACTCCGAACTCTCCCTCTTCACCAGGAAGAACTACACTAAGAGCAGAACCGTTATAGATTTCACCATTAGGAGTAAGGATTTCAAGTGTAAATGTTTCCATTATTGTCCTTTAAATAAGCCCTTTGAGGCCTATTTGTTTTTCTCGTGTTTAGCTATCGCTTCGTCCATACTACCAACCATGTAGAATGAATTTTCAGACATATGGTCATACTCACCAGCTAAAATACCTTTGAAACCTTTAATGGTATCTTCAAGTTTAACATACTTACCAGGAGCACCTGTAAATACTTCGGCAACAAAGAATGGTTGAGAAAGGAACTTCTCAATTTTACGAGCACGTTCAACAACATTTTTGTCATCTTCGCTAAGCTCATCCATACCAAGAATCGCAATGATATCTTGAAGGTCTTTGTACTTTTGTAAAGTAGTTTGAACGCCACGCGCAACAGCATAATGCTCATCACCAATAATTTGTGGATCAAGTAATCTTGAAGTTGAATCTAGTGGATCAACTGCAGGATAAATACCTTTTTCAGCAATTTTACGGTTAAGAACTGTAGTTGCATCTAGGTGAGCAAAAACAGAAGCTGGAGCTGGGTCAGTTAAATCATCTGCAGGTACATAAACAGCCTGAACTGAAGTAATTGAACCATTTGTAGTTGATGTAATTCTATCTTGTAATGCACCCATTTCACGAGCAAGTGTTGGTTGGTAACCAACTGCTGAAGGAATACGTCCAAGAAGTGCTGACATTTCAGAACCTGATTGAGCAAAACGGAAGATATTGTCGATGAACATAAGAACATCAAGACCCTTCTCATCACGGAAGTACTCAGCCATAGTAATACCAGTAAG
>JALWTK010000139.1 GCA_027082875.1 Sulfurimonas sp.
TGTAAAAGTAAGCACATCAAAGATAAGATCCTCTTTTTTAAGACCATGTCTATTAGTAGCAAGATCGATGATACGATCTGCGACTTTGAGTTTATCTTCTACAGTTTTTGCCATTCCCACTTCATCGATAGTAAGACAGACAAGAGAGGTACCAAATTTCTTAGCCAGTTGACAGACTGCATCAAACTTTGGTTCTCCATCTTCAAGGTTAACAGAGTTGAGAACCGGCTTTCCACCTATGTGTTTAAGAGCAGTCTCCAGCCCTTTTGTGGAAGTTGAGTCAGGCATAAGAGGCAGGGCAATCTTTTGATTATACATCCCTATAACTGCTGTCATATCTTTTGTCTCATCACGTCCTGCAAAACCAACATTAACATCTATCATATGGGCACCGGCACGTACTTGTTGCTGTGCTACAGAGAGAGTACCCTCGTAATCTTCGGCTAAGAGAAGTTCACGGAAAGCTTTACTTCCTGTGGCATTTGAGCGCTCTCCCATGAGAAGTGGGGCTGGTTCTTGCTTGAGTAGGGTAGTGTTAAAGAGTGAGGCTATAGAGGTCTCATGGCTACCTGTTGCTACTTTTGGAGTTTTGCTAGTAACGGCATTTACTAAAGCACGGATATGCTGAGGTGTAGTTCCACAACAACCTCCTAAGAAACTTACACCATCGTAGTTTAAAAACTTCTCCTGTTGTTCTACAAACTCATCTGGTCCCATTGGATAGTAAGTATAGCCTCCACGGTTTTGAGGTAGACCTGCATTTGCATGAACAGAGATAGGTTTATGCCAAAGTTCAGAGAGAGTTTTCACATGCTTTAACACCTGTTCAGGACCTGTTCCACAGTTAAACCCAAGACTTAAAATGTCAAAAGGCTCTAGTATAGTAGCAATAGTTGTAGCATCAGTACCGATAAGCATAGTTCCACTCAGCTCGATAGTCACAGAGACCATGATAGGAAGTTCGGTTTGCATCTGGCGGTTTGCCTCTTGACATGCATGCAGAGCTGCTTTTATCTGGAGCGGATCTTGACAAGTCTCAAGGAGAAATATATCTGCACCACCATCGATTAGCGCCATACAAAACTCAGTATATCCTGCATACATTGCATCATAAGTAATATGCCCTAGAGAGGGAAGTTTTGTTCCTGGCCCAACACTTCCAAGACAAAAACGTGGTTGCTCTGGTGTAGAGAACTCTATACACTTCTGTTTTACAAGCTCTGCTCCAGCCCTTGTAAGCTCATAGGCACGATCTCCTATTTGGTATTCATCTAGTACCCAAGAGAAAGAGCCAAAAGTATTTGTTGTAATGAGGTCCGCACCAGCAGTGAGATATGCATGAAAAATCTCGTTGAGAATTTCGGGTGCTGTAACATTCAAGAGCTCGTTACACCCCTCCTTACCTTCCCAAGCTGCTTCACTTATCTTATCATCGCGTTGTTGGAGCTGTGTCCCCATAGCCCCATCTATAATGAGTGGGCGTTTTTTGATTGTGTCTAAAATATATTGTTTAGTATTCATAACTTGATTTTACCATTTTTGCGCATAAAAAATTCTTTTAAGAAAAATATAGATTTTTATAGATATAATAGGAAACAAAAACAAGATAGGAGTTTATTATGTTGAAAAAAGTTTTAGCAACATCTTCAGTAGCTCTTTCACTTATGATGAGTGGATGTGGCAACAACAGTGAAAGTACATGTCGCATGGATGTACAACTCTCAATAGATAAAGGGAACTATACTCAAGCGATAGATGCTCTTAATGGTAGTTGTTCATCAGCATTTACACAGAGTGATAAAAATTATAATTTAGCAACAGCTTATATGGGTAAAGCAGGTTTAAGTGCAAGTGATGTACTAAAAATTATTATGGATGCTGATAACACAAGTGGATCAGGAAATGATAATACATTTTCAACTTTTATCTCAAGTTTTAATGATAATAAAAGTAAAAATGCAACTGTTTATCTGCAAGATGCACAGGATTTTTATCTCAAGTCCATTGCACACGATGGGAAAGATACCATTAATACATTATGTACCCAATCAGATCTCAATAGTAGTGAAAGTACACGACTAAGCAGTGCTTGTCTCTATCTAGGTTTCAATCAAACATTGCAAACTGTGAATACAATTACACTCCTAACAGGAGATGTAGGTACTTTAGTCTCTTCTATTGATAATAATAGTAGTACAGTGCCATTAGATATGCAAGCTAGTTTAGATGCTCTTTCTTGGGCGACAAGTACAAATTCTGTGCCAAACAGTTTTACTGTAACTGCATCAAATATTACAATAAATGAGAATAATGTAACGGCTTTATCTCTTGTATCTCCCTCTGGAGAAATCTTTTATAGATTGGCACAGAATGATGTAAGAGGTAGCAAGAACAGTACAATTTTAACTGATGGTTATTGTGATGTAAATGGAAGTAAAGATAACTGTAAGGGTATTGAGAAGAATGATGGTAGTATAGATACTACAAATTTTGCTGCAGCAAGCTGTTATGCATGTCCCGTAGATTTCGGTAACAACAGTACACAAAATGTTGCTGAATTATTAGTGAGTACACTCAATGGTGGAACAGATGCCATTGCAAATGTCTCAAATGACCCTGATATTATGGATAGTGTCAACAGCTTCAAAACGGATTTAGGTGTGAGTGCTGATGCAAATGTAACTGTTCAAGATATATTAGACTATCTCAATAAATAAGGAATAAAAAATGAAAAGATTACTACCTCTCTCGTTTATAGCTCTTAGTTCTCTGCTTCAAGCAGATATGGCGATCCAAGAATTTATTTATAAAGATGCCCGTATAATGGGTGCTGGTGCGGCAAATACTGCTGTTGGTGGCTACTCGAGTTCTCTCTTTTACAATCCGGCAGGACTGATTAACATCAAAAAATCACATGGCATGGAGGCGGAACTTTTAGGTTTAAGTGTTACAAGCTCATCTCAAACACAAAATTTTGTTAATGATTTAAGTGATGCTAGCGATAGTGAAGTTATCGATGTGATGAAAAAGTATTCAGGTGATGCTTTTAATGAAGATCTAGCAAACTATAGTTCTTTTTCGTATCATATGGATTCAAATATAGCCTATTCTATAGGTATTCTTGCATCTGGAGATATCAACTTTATTCCTCATGCGAATGAAGGAACTAATGGACTTTTAGAGACTCACTCTAGAGTATATGGTGGTGTTACATTAGGTGCTGCTTATGAATTAGACAATGTGTTAGATGGGAGTGTTACACTTGGTGTGGGTGCTAAGTATATCCAGCAAAAATCTTATGAGGTTGGTTTGACTGAGTCTGAGGTTATTCAACACAAGGACGATTTGTTAACTTATCTTCAAGATACCTATGAAGTGGACAATTCAGGATTTGGCATAGATTTAGGTGTTTTGTATAAACCCTCGTTTCTTGCTTCGTGGCACCCCTCTTTTGGTGTGAGTCTAATGAATATAGGAACACTAAACTTTACTGACTCCTATGGTGCACAGCCTATGACTCTCAACTTTGGTGCAGCTATCGCACCTAAAATTTCTTGGTTAGATTCCCTTTGTGTCTCACTTGATTATGTAGATGCCTTGAATGCACAGCAGATGAGAATAAGAAACTATAATCCTTATTATAGTAATGATCAGTACGATAAT
>JALWTK010000140.1 GCA_027082875.1 Sulfurimonas sp.
CCAAAGCCTATAAGTATGATACCTATGTTCTCTATGGAATGGTTGGCTAAAAGAGCTTTTATATCGTGTTCGGAGAGAGCATATAAAACACCAACAAGCGAAGAGAGTGCACCAAGACTTAAAATAATGATACCCCACTCCAGTGGCCATGGATAGAGAACATCAAGTAAGAAACGCAGCATCCCATAGATGGCAACTTTAAGCATCACCCCACTCATAAGAGCAGAAACTGGAGAGGGTGCGGCTGGGTGGGCATAAGGGAGCCATACATGCAGAGGAACAACCCCCGCTTTGCTTAGAAATCCTAAGAGTAGAAAGAAGAAAAGTAGGCTTGGATAGGCAAACTTTGAGGCTATAAGTTGCATAGCACTAAAGCCTAACTCAAGGTTCCCATCACTCACTATAAGAAAAAAGAGGAGTAGAAATATAAAACCAAAATGGGTCATCAAAAAGTAAAATCGTGCTGCTTTTATGGTGCTTTTATCTTCAACTTCTGTCAGGATTAACTGCCAAGAACTCAGACTCATAATCTCCCAAAAAAAGAGAAAGACAAGCGCATTTGCACTCACAACAACACCAAGCATAGAGGCTATAAAAGCGAAATAGTGTATCTGGTAGTGCATTTTTCTCTCGATGTGGGGGAGATAGCCACTAGAGTAGAAAATATTTGGGATACTTCCTAGAAGAATAAGTGCTACAAAAACAAGTGAAAGTGTGTCAAAAACAAACATAATTATTTTTTCTCTCCTATGATTAAGATTTTTATAGAGATGATCATCATCGTTGACTCTATCATAATAGTTTGCCATGAAACTTCATGCACAAAAACTCTGTAACTAAAAAGGACAAAGAGCAAAAGGTTGAATATCATAGCAGGGTAGCGAGTTTTTTCAAAATGTCCTAAACGGTAGACCCAGTAACTGACTATATTTGTCACTTTTTTTGTACCTTCATAGAGTGAAACTTCAAAGAGTGGTTTAATGCGAAGTGTGTAAGATGCATCTGAAAACTTTGTCTCATGTCCTGCAAGAGTCGCTTTGCTAATATGCTCCTCGGGTTGATAGAGCCAGTTAAAAAATCTTCGCATTACACCTGAAAAACCTGTTGCTGTGTACTGTGTGTTTGGGGCTGTTTTGTAGCCACATCCCCATGTATGATAGAGTCGCTCCTTGACATCAAAGACTCTATAAGCAAAGAGTAGAAGTGCAGTTACTAGCACTAAAGAACCAAAGAGAAGCAGAGGAGAGACTATACCACCATGAACGCCAAGCGAGTGCATGTGCCAAATGCCATCTGGAAAAAGTTTCGCATAGACTGAGACACGACCTAAACTTACAAAAACATCATCAAAAAGGTGAAGATAAAAAGGTGCAAAAAGCATCAAAGAAGCGATATAAAGAGCTGAAAGAATCATACCACTTTTCATAAGAAAGTTTACCTCTGTGGCATGTTTGGCGTTTGTACTTCTGTGCAGTCCTAAAAAAGTGATACCAAAGGCTTTGACAAAGGTTGCAATGGCTAGTCCACTGGTCATCGCAAGAGCAAAGATAGCAAAAGGGATGGCAAGTTTTAAAGATATGTCGCTAGTGATGTGACTAGAACTGAGCATAGACTGAAAAATCATCCACTCACTTAAAAAGCCATTGGTCGGAGGAAGTGCAGTAATACTCATCGCTGCAAAAAGAAAGGTAAAGGCTGTGACAGGCATAGAGCTTATGAGTCCACCAAATTTTTCTATATTTTTCGTATGAGTTTGATGTAGAATAGAACCTGCACCCATAAAAAGAAGAGACTTGAAGCCCATGTGGTTAAAGATATGAAAGAGTGCCGCGATAAATGCGAAACTACTAAGATAGGGAAGTTTGAGAGTATCAAAAATCATTCCCATGGCAAAGGCAATAAGGATAATACCGATGTTTTCTATGGAAGAGTTTGCTAAAAGTGCTTTAATATCTCGCTCACCCATAGCATATAAAATCCCTACAAGCGAAGTCAGAGAGCCAATGATAAGAATGAAAGTTCCCCACTCCAAAGGCCAAGGATAAAGCACATCAAACAGAAAACGAAACAAACCATACATAGCGACTTTAAGCATCACACCACTCATAAGAGCTGAGACTGGAGAGGGTGCTGCCGGGTGAGCATACGGAAGCCACACATGAAGAGGAACAGCCCCTGCCTTACTTAAAAAGCCTAACAGAAGAAAGAAGAAAAGCATAGTAGGATAGCTAAAAAGATGCGCGATACCCTGCATCTGAGTAAAGTTAATTTCTAAGTCGCCATTAGTTACTATAAGAAAAAAGAGCAATAAAAAGAGAAAACCAAAGTGGGTCATAAAAAAGTAAAATTTCGCTGCATCAAGAGTGCTTTTCTCTTTAGTCTCGGTAAGAATAAGCTGCCAAGAACTGAGACTCATAATCTCCCAAAAAAAGAGAAAGACGAGAGCATTTGCGCTCACCACAACGCTAAGCATAGAGGCTATAAAAGTAAAATAGTGTAGTAAAAAGTGAGATTTTCTCTCGATGTGTGGTAGATAACCTGCTGTATAAAAAAAGTTTGGCAGTGTGCCTAAAATGATAAGAGCGACAAATGCAAGTGAGAGTGTGTCAAAAAGAAACATAGTTAGTGAGAACTCCAAAAATATATAAATGGAGGGCTGTTTGTAAGATAATTGCAGTCCTGAATTATTTGATAGCATTATAGCATAAGGAACTTAAAAGCACTTTTGTGTGGAGTTTAGCTACTTAGGTGGCATATCTTTGAGCTTCTTTAGTATACAATTACAGCATTAAAACGAAAAGGATTTAATATGAATAATACTATTTTTGAAAAACTAACACATAATTTAACTGAGGCTATAGAGAGTTCTATCTCTCTGGCACTTCATAATAAAAATCAAGAGGTACAAAGTGAGCACTTTTTATGGGGAATGCTTGCAAACTCTGACTCACTTTTAAACCAGATGCTTCGTAAGATGAACATCGATAAGGTGGCGATGGAGCTTGATGTAAAGAGCTTAACAGAAAAACTCCCGAAGTCCTCCTCTGTAAGCAAAGAGTCCATTAGACTCTCTAAAAGCTTTGTTGAGTCACTAGAACGCGGTGCTGGACTCATGGCACAAAATGGGGACTCTTACTTAGCAGTAGATACTTATCTGCTTGCAAACCTCAAGAGTGAGCCATACTCTACTATCTTAGCGAAGTATGTAGATGTTTTAGAGCTTACGAAGAATATAGAAGCTGCTCGTGGGGGAGCAACTATAGACTCTCAGAGTGCAGATGAGACATTAGACTCACTCTCTAAGTATGGTATAGATCTTACAGCTGCAGCAGCAGAGGGGAAACTCTCTCCTGTGATAGGGCGTGATGAAGAGATTACTCGTATGATGCAGATACTCATCCGTAAAACGAAGAACAATCCTATGCTTTTAGGTGAACCAGGGGTTGGTAAGACTGCACTTGTTGAGGGGCTTGCGCAGAAAATATATGCAGGGGATGTACCTACATCGCTACAAAACAAGCGTTTAGTTGCTCTTGATATGTCTGCACTTATCGCAGGTGCTAAGTATAGAGGAGAGTTTGAAGATCGCCTTAAAGCAGTTATAGATGAGGTACAAGAGAATGGAAAGATCATCCTCTTTATCGATGAGATCCACACTATAGTTGGTGCTGGAGCGAGTGAAGGAAGTATGGATGCTGCAAACATCCTCAAGCCTGCTCTTGCTCGTGGAGAGCTGCATACTATCGGAGCAACTACACTCAAAGAGTACAGAAAGTACTTTGAAAAAGATGCGGCATTGCAGAGACGTTTCTTGCCTATCAACCTTGATGAGCCGACAGTCAATCAGTCTTTACAGATTCTGCGTGGTATAAAAGAGCGTTTAGAGACACACCATAATGTCAGCATCACAGATAGTGCTCTCGTAGCAGCAGCACGTCTCTCAGATAGATATATCGCGGATAGATTTCTTCCAGATAAGGCGATAGACCTTATAGATGAGGCAGCTGCTGAGTTGAAGATGCAGATAGAGTCAGAGCCTACAGTACTTAGCCGTGCTAAACGCCAACTTTCTGAACTTATGGTAGAGAAAGAGGCACTCAAGATGGAAAAAACGCCATCAAATGAGAAACGCCTTGTAGAGATAGAAAAAGAGCTTGCTGATGTAGAGGAAGAGGTGAGAAAACTTACTTCACAGTTTGAGACTGAAAAAGAGGTTTTTGAGAAGATTAGTGCCATTAAAGGTGAGATTGAGGCGAAACGCCGTGAGGCTGAACTTGCAAAAGCGAGTAGTGACTTCAATCGTGCTGCTGAGATAGAGTATGGTGATATTCCAAAACTTCTTGAAGAGGAAAAAACTGTTAATGAAAACTGGGATAGACTCCAAGAGCAGGGGACACTTCTTAAAAATAGTGTAGATGAGGATTCTATCGCTTCTGTTGTTTCTCGCTGGACACATATTCCCGTGAGTAAAATGCTGGAGTCTGAACAAGCGAAAATACTTCATGTAGAAGATGAGCTAAATAAAACTGTTATAGGTCAAGGAAAAGCGACACATGCAGTTGCTCGTGCTATTAAACGCAACAAGGCAGGACTTAGTGATGAGAACTCACCGATAGGTAGTTTTCTTTTCCTCGGGCCAACAGGTGTTGGTAAAACACAGACTGCGAAGACTTTAGCAAATTTCCTTTTTGATAGCGAAGAGGCTCTTATACGAATAGATATGAGTGAGTATATGGAGAAACATGCAGTGTCGCGTTTAGTGGGTGCAGCTCCAGGGTATGTTGGGTATGAAGAGGGTGGTCAGCTTACAGAAGCAGTTCGCCGTAAACCATACTCTGTTATTCTTTTTGATGAGGTAGAAAAAGCACATCCTGATGTCTTTAATATGCTTCTTCAAGTTTTAGATGATGGACGTTTAACAGATAACAAAGGGGTGACAGTGGATTTTTCTAACACTATTATCATCTTAACATCAAATATCGCTAGTGATAAGATTATGGCGAATGAGCCGAGTCCTAAACTTGATGAGATGGTTATGCACGAGCTTAAACAGGCATTTAAACCTGAGTTTTTAAATAGACTCGATGATGTAGTTATCTTTAATGCCCTTGGTCAAGAGGAGATCGTAGGTATCGTAGATATTTTCTTTGGTGACATTGCTAAGAAAGTAAAAGATAGAGATATTACACTTACTTTAAGCCCTGAGGCGAAGGCATACATCGCAGAGGCTGGATTTGATCCTGTCTATGGTGCTAGACCTCTTAAACGTGCTCTGTATGAAATAGTAGAAGATAGACTTGCAGACTTAATCCTTGGTGGAAAAGTTGTTGAGGGAAGTAGTGTTGAGTTTATCAAAGAGGGTGAAGAGATAGAGGTAAGAGTGAGCTAAAAGCTTGCATCTACTTTTTAGGTTTTACTCTTTATCTGTCCCTCTATAGGCTCTGGTTTGCCAAGGTAATAGCCTTGTGCATAGTCAACACCAAGCTCTTTAACAACTTGTAGAATTGTCCCAGAAGAGACAAACTCAGCAATAGTAAGTACTTGGATTTTATGGGCAAGTTCTACTATTGTCTCAACCATGATTCTAGAGTTTTGATCTCTGTCAATATTTGAGATGAGAGAGGCATCAATCTTGATATAATCTACTGGAAGGTGGAGAATATGGGAAAAGTTAGAGTATCCGGAACCAAAATCATCTAATGCTATTTTCACCCCATAACTTCTTACTTTCACACAAAAGTTATAAACATCATCATAGTTTTGAAAGTCTTCAGTCTCTAAAAGTTCAACAGTTAAGAGTTCATTATATCTATAGGACTCTAAGATATCAAAAAAGTAAGACATAGTCTTTTCATTTGCAATATCAGCGAGTGAGAAGTTCAGTGAAGAGGAGATTTTGTATTTGCTAATAGCAGAGAGTGTATTGTCAATGACTGCATGGGTAATTTTGTAGTAGATTCTATTTGACTTTGCAACATTTATAAAGTTAAAAGGTGGAATAATCTTTCCAAGATACTCTAAACGCACAAGTGATTCATATTTTGAAGGGAGAGCACTATCCTTTTGAATAGGAACAATAGGCTGAAAATAGGAGAGAATCTTATTGTTCTCTATGGCATACTTCAGTTTTTTTGCACACTCTAAATCCTCTTTGTGTGTTTTTTCAAGTGAGTCATCATCATTGTAAACAGAGAGCTGTATATTTCTTTTCTTTGCATCTTTAAGTGCCATATCTGCATAAGCTAGTAACTTCTTAGAGAAGCCAAAGGCTATACCTGCACTCATATGAAAACTAAATTTTTTCTCCCCATAAGTAAACTCATGAACTCTAAAAGATGCAAGGATGTCTTTTGTAGCCTCCTCAAACTCATCCTCTGTTTTTATGTCTTCTTTCCCAACTAGGACAAACTCATCACCACTTATATGGTAGATGAGAAGTTCTTTTTGTAGACTCTGTTCCTTAAGAAAATGTGCTGAGAGTTGCAGAGCGATATTTCCTACCTCTTCACCGTAGACATCATTAAAAGACTGAAATTTATCTATGTTGATGATAGCGAGTTGAGCTGTCTCATTTATATGTATATCTTCAAGAAGTTTGTTCCGATTTGGTAAGCCACTTAAAAAGTTTGTATAGATTTTTTCGTGAATCTCTGCAGATTTTTTGATGATCTCATCTTCTAGGTCATCATTATACTTGAGGAGTTGTCTCTGTGCATCTTTAAGATCAAGTTCTGCATTTTCTGCTCTGGATAACTGCTCTTGAAGCTTAACGGTAAGTTTTGAGTACTTGATAATAGCAAAACTTATGAGAAAAAGGGCGATGAGAAAAGAAAAAATAAGACTATCCCTACTACTATTATTACTTGATTGGATTTTTGAGATACTTTTTGCGAGTTGTTTGTTTGCTTGATCTATAAGCCTCTTTGTATCTTTCGAGAAAGTGGATGTGATGTCATTAAAACCTATGATAGCATCTTCAATATCAAGTTTGTCTTTTGAAGCAAGTGCGGCAAAAAGAGATTTTTCTACTATATTATAGGCTATAACTCTTTTTTTGATGATCAAGAGTGTTTCTGTAAAAGCAGAGGGGAGTTCTCTATTCTTTTTTTCAAAGGCTTCAAGTTGCTTTATTAAGTTGTTTATCTCTTGGAAATGAGTTGTATGTAGAGTAGACTCATTGAGTTTATGAAGGAGAACTGCTTGTAGTATTTCTGTCTGATTTTTCTTGATAATATAGTTGAGCTGATAGGTGTAGTAGTCAAGGTTTACTTGGTCTTTGCTCAAATAATTAAGCATTTTATTGTTTGTGCTAATATTTTTATAGTTGATTGCTAAAGGAATAGCTACAGAGACAAAACTTACTAAAATAAGTAAAAGAATCTTTGTCCGTATTGTCATCATCTCTTCCTTAAAACTTTGCTTCTAAAGATAGGGAAAGAATTCTCTGCGTTGCATCTTTTGAAGCAGGCTCACCAAAGTGCCAACCACTCCCTGTATATTGCTCTTCTATCTGTAGATAGGAGAGTTTTGCACTGAGGTATTTGTGGTACTTCCATGTCCCATAAGCTTCGTAAGCATTACCTCTAGTTGCGAGTTTATTGAACATATCCTCAGCACCTTGTGTGGCACTAAACCAGTATTGGCTTCCATGGTTATACTCAGCTCCAGCACTCCATTGTGGATTTATAGTGTATTTTGTACCTAAGTAGATCGAGTAGCCATTTTGAGTAAGCATCGTTCCGCTTGCATAGTCAGCTTCAGTAAAGCCAATATCTCCACTAGTAGTCTCACCTTCGTAGTCCGGTGTGTAGCTTACTATTTTATAATCATCTTTCTCTCCATTAGGGTGTGGATTTGAAAAAGCTGTATGTACAAAAGCTGTAGTACCACTATGAGCAATGTTTTCTATATCTACTCCTAAACCATACGTGAACATTGTACCTAATTTTTTTGCATCAGCAGCATTAACATCTGGTCCTAAATAGGGGTGTGCTTTTAAGTCATGCATCATGTTGACACCAAAAGAGAGTAAGGCCTTGCCTAAAAAGTGAAATGTAGTGTCTGCATAGATACCTGCTATATCAGCATTGTCAACATTCTCTCTGTTACATTGGTAAGGATAGAAGTTCGCTCGAAGAGTGTAGGGTTTGGCTAAAATAACTCGTGCAAAGGTCTTATCTGCAAGTTTTTGTGTTCCTATTACACCAAAAGTATTCATATCAAAAACAAGTGCTGGAAACATAGACATTCTTTTTGAGTCCGTTGCATATTGCATCGGTGTTCCTCCAGAAGTAGGAAGTAAACCAAAAGAGAATGTAAAAGTATATTCAGAGTTTTTATTAAGAGCATAGTCTATATAAGCTCTATCAACATCAAAAGCACTTCCAGCTGTTCCTGTCTTTATATCTCGAGAGAGAATACAAATACGCTGGTTGGCTTGTGTTGCATTCATGTAGAGTAGGCGACCATGAAATTTAATATCATCCAGAGTCATATTCATATTAAGACGAAATCGCACAGAAGCTGCAATATCATAGTTTTTTCTAAACTCATCACGCCTCTGCTCCCCAAACATAGGATGTCTAGGATCTATAATCTTTGTGTTTTCACCTACTATGCCCTTGTTTACATACTTAAATTTGTCAAAACGCAAAAGAAGTTCAGGAGAGAGGTTGAGTTTATCTAAAATGGATTTTTTTTCTACCTCTTCAAGAATAGGCATATTCTCACTCATATCTGCTTGCTGCTCTGCTAGCTGTTTTTGGAGTGTTTGTATCTGCTTCTGCATATGGAGTAATTGTGTGTCAATAGTAGAAGAAGCTGCAAGAATAAGTGGCAATGTTAATAAAAAAGCTTTTTTCATAATTATAATCCTGGTACTATGGGCTGATCAGAGTCTGCAGCATGTTTAATAAGATAGATTTTTAGTGATCTTCTAAGAGGTTCTGGGATAGTATCGAGTTTATATCTTTTGAGGTGGCGTTCTGAAGAGAAGACTCTTTCCCATTGGATCGAAGCCTTTGATCCAGCATAGAGATTATATTCTTTAGCAAGCTCTACTATATGAGTGTTGTCAATAGATTGAGCATATAAAAGAGTTGACAATACTAAGTAAAGCAGTAACTGTTTCATAATTTTTAAACCTTATGATAAATAATCTATGGTTATTATAGGATGCTAAACTTAAGGTTATTATTAAATGTATAGAGAATAGCTGTTTGTTAAAATATTATTGCCAAATGAGCAAGATAGAAGTAATTATTTTATGATAAATGCTAAATTATTTAGATTAACCACTCTTTAAGTAATATTTTTGTATTATTTCGGACTTAATTTTATATAAGGATATGTCGTGAAAAGAACATACCAACCACATTCAACACCGAGAAAAAGAACTCATGGTTTTAGAGCACGTATGGCTACAAAAAATGGTCGTAGAGTATTAAACCGTCGTAGAGCTAAAGGTCGTAAGAGATTAACAGTTTAGGTAACTTCAACACACTGAAACTCCATAAAGAGTTTCAATATGTTTACAATAAAGGAAAAAATGCACACTCTGGTAGTGTCGTTGTTTTCTTTTTCCCCCAGAATGAAATTCACAAAGTAGGTTTTACAGCTACAAAAAAACTAGGTAATGCAGTCAAACGCAACCGTGCTAAACGCAGAATGCGTGCAGTTTTTCGTGAACTTTCACCCTCCCTCAAAGATGGCTCTTATGTATTTGTTGCAAAAGTCGGTCTCTTTGATACTTCTCATGAACAGTTTGTAAAAGATTTTAAAAAAGTACTCAAGCATGCGAAAAGTTTTACTTAAATTACTCTGGTTATATCAGAAGTTTTTTACCCTCATTGGCTTTGGTTCGTGTAGGTATTACCCAACTTGTAGTGAGTATGCACGATTAAATTTCGAAAATAACTCAATTTCAAGTGCGTTTTACCACTCTTTTACTAGAATACTACGTTGTAATCAATTATTTGACGGAGGAATTGAGCATCCATTGCTTAATCATCTCCGATGTAAACCCACAGAATTGAGGGTTGAAGATATAAAATATTGGCTGGTTCCAGATAAAACGAACCGGTATTACATAATAAAAAATTTTTTCTATAAAGGGTAAATAAGTGTTAGACAAAATGTCACCAAATCAGAGACTAGTAATAGCCGTACTCCTCTCAATCGTATTTTTCTTAGGCTATACAGCAATTTTTCCACCGGTTCAACCAGAAGAGGCACAAGAGAGTGCTAAAGTACAAGATGTAAGTGCAAAACCAGTACAAACAGCAACACAGCTTCCGACAAAAGCAGAGGCAGAAGCAACAGCAGGTCATACAATAGTAGCAAATGAGTCCACTTCTTCAAATACTATTTTAACAGTAAAAAATAAAAACTTTATACTTAAAATGGATACACTTGGTCGTATCTCAAGTAAAGAACTTCTTCAAGATAAGTTTAGAAATAAAGATGAACAGCATGCACAGCTTATACCCGCTGTTGGAACGAAACCACTTTATATAAGGTTTATGGATGAGCACTTAAACAAGGAGGCCATAGCAACACCATATACTGCAAGTGTAAAAGAAGTAGATGTCGAAGGTATACCTCAAAAAGTGACACTTACTCAAAAACTTCCTGAGTTAACTGTATCCAAAGAGATAACATTTTATGCTGATGGACATTATGATATCACTATCCATCTTTCACAAGATAAGAAGTACTTTATCTATCTTGGCCAACGCCCTCGTGTGAATGAAAAAGAGCAGATGATGGCAGCAGCAGGTGCTATGGTTTATAGTAATGCAGATCTTCTTACTATGGTAGAAGATGGAGATGCTGATGCAAGACAAACTTTTACAGATGTAGCATTACTCGCTGCTTTTGATCAGTATAATGCGACTATTATGTATAATATATCAAAAGATACTGTTGTTATTATTGATAGGAATAGAGATGATAACCCAATCGTCTACTTTGATGGTACACAAAATATTACTTTCTCTGGATATGTAGGAGATAAAAATTACCAAACACTCAAGTCAATAAAGCCTGTACTTACAAATGCAGTAGAGTATGGTTGGTTCACCTTTGCAGCTAAACCACTCTTTGCACTTCTTACTTGGTTATATGGTATCTTTGGAAACTGGGGTTGGGCTATTATCGGTCTTACTGCTGTTATTCGCATCGTGCTTTATCCTTTAACATACAAGGGTATGGTCTCTATGCAAAAGATGAAAAACCTTGCACCAAAAATGAAAGAGCTTAAAGAGAAGTATAAGGGTGATCCACAGCGTCTGAACCAAGCGACTATGGATATGTACAAGAAAAATGGAGCCAATCCTTTAGGTGGTTGTCTTCCTATGCTTCTTCAAATCCCTGTATTTTTCGCGATTTATCGTGTACTTTTAAATGCAGTAGAACTTCAAGGTGCTCCTTGGATCTTATGGGTACAAGATCTATCACGTATGGATAGTTATTATGTTATGCCTATTCTTATGGGTGCATCTATGTTCTTACAGCAACGTATGACACCAAACAACTTTACCGATCCAATGCAAGAGAAAATTATGAAGTATTTACCTGTAATCTTCACATTTTTCTTCATAACATTCCCTTCAGGCCTAGTACTTTACTGGTTTGTAAACAACCTTTTCTCTATAGCACAGCAGTTTATAGTGAACCAGCAGTTTAAAAATGCAAATGATGCGGTAGCAACCGTAGCGAAAAAAGAGAAGTAATCATGATAAAGATAGAAGCTCTAACACTAGAGTTAGCATATGCAGATGCAGCTTCTTGGTTTGATTGCTCTGTAACACAACTTCATATAGAAGTTGTTCAAGCACCAAGTAAAGGATTTTTAGGTTTTTTTAAAAAGTCTGCGATTATTGTTGTAGCGAAGAAAGAGATAGCTCAAGAAGAAGCTGAAAATTCTGAAACTTCACAAGTAGTAAAAGATTTTACAGCTTCCCAAGAGAAGAGACAGGTAAAAGAAAAACCTAAGAAAGAAAAAAGTGTAGCTAAGAAAGAAGAGCAGAATCAAACTATACTCAATGACACGATCATGCCGGCTTCGTTTGTAAGTGATCAAGATGATGAAGATGAAGATCTTGCAAGTGGTCTTGACTATACTGCAGACTATGATGATGAGTATGATGAAGTAGAAGAGAGAGTAGAACCAGTTAGTGAAAAACCGGTATCTATATCTGAAGATATGGTATTAATAGCAAAAGAGGTAGAAGAAAAAGTCAATACACTTTTTAAGCTCACGTGTTTTGCAATAGAGAAGATAGAAGTGACAGCCTATGATACTGAGACACTTTTAGTAGAGTTTAAAGGTGATGATGCAGCACTACTTATCGGGAAGGAAGGATATAGATATAAGGCTCTCTCTTATATGATATTTAACTGGATTAACTCCACTTATGAAGTACAACTGCGTTTAGAAATAGCAGAGTTCTTAAAAAATCAAGAAGAGTCAATGGCTCGGTACCTAGAGAGTGTTTGTGAAAATATAGATCGTGATGGTAAAGCACAAACAAAGATCCTTGATGGTGTTTTACTTCAGATAGCACTCAAAGAACTACGTGAAAAGTACCCACAAAAGTATGTTGTTATCCGCTCAACAAGAGATGGACTCAAGTACATATTAGTCGCTGATTATTATAACTAAGCTTCGTAATGATTGATGACACTATAACAGCCATTGCAACTGCAAATGGCATAGGCTCTATAGCTATTATCCGCATTAGCGGAGATAAAGCTTTAGAAATTGCAAAAACACTCTCCAACCGCGAGAGTTTTTCTCCCCGCTATGCAACTCTTACAAATATTTACGATGCAGATGAAATACTTATAGATGAAGCCATAGTTATTTACTTTGAAGCCCCTTACTCTTTTACAGCAGAACATGTTGTGGAAATACAGTGCCATGGTGGTTTCATAGTTGCTCAGAGCATTTTAAAAGCAACACTTAAAGCTGGAGCAAGACTTGCCAATGCTGGGGAGTTTTCCAAACGCGCTTTTTTTAATGGTCGCATTGATTTGAGTGAAGCTGAAGCTATAGCACAACTCATAGAAGCGAAAAGTGAAGATGCTGCAAAGATATTAGCTTCACAAATGAAAGGCTCACTCAAACACTTTATAGAAGAGGTTCGTGATGAGATTATTCATATTCTTGCATTTAGTGAGGTAAGTATTGATTATGCTGAAGAAGATTTGCCTGAAGATTTAGTTCTGCAGATAAAAGCAAAACTAGATGAACTCTATAAACTTCTAAATAAAACACTTCAAGCTTCAAAGTCTCGTGAGGGCCTTATGCAAGGTTTCCGTGTAGCTATTATAGGAAAACCAAATGTTGGGAAAAGCTCCCTGTTAAATGCACTACTCAATTTTGATCGTGCTATTGTGAGCGATATAGCTGGAACAACTCGTGACACCATAGAAGAACAAGTGAAAATTGGCTCACATCTTATCCGCATGGTAGATACTGCAGGTATTCGTGAGGCAAGTGATGAGATAGAACGTATCGGAATAGAACGAAGCCTTGAGGCGATAAAAGAGAGTGACATTGTTGTGGCACTCTTTGATAGTTCTCGCGAAGCTGATAACGAAGATAGAGAGATAGCCAGATTAGTAGAACTGGCAAAAGAAGAGAGTAAAGATGTTGTAGTCATCAAAAATAAGATAGATTTAGAAAAGAAGTTCTCTTTTGATTCTCTCTCTTTTGATTTAGAACTCAACTCTAAAGATGATGTAAGTTCACTTATAACAGCATTAGCGAGCATCATGGATAGAAGTAATCTAAGTGATGAGATTATGCTTATTTCTACAAGGCAGATAAGTGCAGTAGAAGAGACTATGCAAAATATAGAGGAGTCCTTTGTTCCACTTGAAGATCAAGAGCTTGAGATATTCTCTTTTCAT
>JALWTK010000141.1 GCA_027082875.1 Sulfurimonas sp.
CAAGCTGATAATAATTTAGATGCAAAAGGAGTAAAACCGTTACCACTGGTATCATAGAGAGGTGAAATTAAAATATTTGATTTACTGGTCTTGATTTTGGGGTGCATTATAGAGTTGGGAACTTTAAAAAAATGGACTTTTTCTTTAAAATTGAGTTCTTTTAATGAATAAAGATTTTTTTCTTCAGTTTTCGAAAGTATTGTAATTGCGGACATGTTTTTTCTTTTAAAATAACGACCATTACTTTATCTTGAATTTAATTATAGATATGGTCAAATAATTTAAGCTAATTATTGCTAAAATACTATAAATTTAACTATTTTATATTAAAAGGTGCATTATGCAAGAATTATTGGATCTAATTCATCAAAAAAAAGAACAACTGGATAAACTAAGACCATTGTCTGATGTACAAGTCAAAAACCTAAAAAATGTCTATGATATTCAACTCACATATAATTCTAACGCTATTGAAGGTTCAACACTAACTTACAGTGAAACCAAACTTATTTTGAATGAAGGTATCACTATAGGTGGTAAGAGTATGAATGAGCATTTAGAAGCTATCAATCATAAAGAAGCCATTAGTTTCATCGAAGAGCTTGCAAATATTGATACTAAAGAAATCAGACTCATAGATATAAAAAATATTCACCATTTGGTTTTAAAAGGGATTGATAATAAAAATGCTGGAGCATATAGAACACAGAATGTAGGGGTTGTTAAAAGTGATGGTGAGATACATAGTTTTACCCAACCTTTAAAAATAGAAGAGGAGATGAATGAATTTATAGAGTGGCTTCATTCTCAAACAATAGAAGAACCAATACTACTTGCTGCATTGGTACACTTGAAATTTGTCTCTATCCATCCATTTATAGATGGTAATGGCAGAACTGCTAGACTATTAATGAATTTAGTACTACTTCAAAACAGTTACCCTCAAGCTATTATCAAAGTATCTAACAGAGTAGAGTATATACAAGCAGTTGAGACATATCAACAGAGCAATGACAATGATTACAGTGATTTTTATAAAGTAGTTTTACAAAGTGTAAATGATAGTTTAGATCTCTACTCAAAAATTGTTGTAGATGATATACAAGTAATTTAGGTTTTTTTGATGATCATAGGCTATATCAGAGTAAGTACAGAACAGCAATCAATGGAGAACCAAAAACATAAACTTTTAGAGTATGCTCAAAACAATAAAATGATTATCGATGAATTTATTGAATTAGAAATCTCTTCTAAAAAAGATCAAAAAGAGAGACTTCTTGATAAAGTATTTGAAAAGCTAAAAAGTGATGATACTTTTATGTGTACAGAGCTTTCAAGACTTGGTAGAAATATGTTAGAGATTTTAAATTTAATTGAAAAATTTAATAGTGCAGACATTAAACTTATTTTTACAAATCAACCTGAGCTTTCAACAAATAAAAACGAGGCTCTTTCTTCTTTACTTTTAGCAATCTATGGTTATTTCGCACAAACAGAACGTGAGATTATAAGTCAAAGAACAAAACAAGGACTTGCTGCTGCACGAGCAAGTGGAAAAATACTTGGGCGACCAAAAGGTGTTAAAAATAAAAATAGAGTTCTTGATCCTTTTAAAGATGAAATTAAAAAATATCTTGAAATGGAATTGATGCAAACAAATATTTTAAAGATAATCAACTCACAATTAGAGAAAAAAGTGTCATTAACTTCACTTAGATATTTTATATCGACTACTAAAGAGCTTCAGTCAGTTTAAGTTTAAAATAAGGTCCGTTGCACTTTTAACCCATTTATGGATAAATAGTCGGAATACAAATGGAGTCATAAATATATAACTTATGATTTATAGCCAATTTAGGTGGTTCTGGATTCAAAAAAGATGAGTTTTTTATGAATATGGAGGTGTGGAGAATGTTATGGAATTATTTGGGCACAACAAAGACATTGACAATGTAAATACAATTTTGCTATAATAAAATCATATCAATAAAAAGGCTTACATTGAGATTTGAATGGAATGATGAAAAAAGTAAATTAAATCTACAAAAACATCAAGTCTCTTTTGAAGAAGCAAAAGAAGTTTTTCAAGATCCTATGCATATTTCAAAGCTTGACCATCGTTTCGATTATTTTGAAGAGAGATGGATAACATTAGGTACAACAACAAAGGAGAAAATTTTGGTTGTCGCAAATATGTTTTTTGATGAAAATGGAGAAGAAATTATCCGTATCATTAGTGCGAGAAGAGCTAACCAGAAGGAAAGGATTTTTTATGAGCAACATTAAAGAAAGAGAAAAGTTTGATGACTATGAAATGCTAGAAGAGTATGATTTTAATGATGGAGTTCGTGGTAGATTTTATGAGCCAAAAAAGATACCTGTGTCATTGAGACTAGACAATGATATAGTTCTATTTTTCAAAAAACTTGCTAGTGAACAAAAAGTTCCTTATCAGACACTTATCAATGCACTCTTAAGAAAAAAACTGCAAGAAGTATAACAAGACATAGCAAAAAATATGTTACCTCTGCCGAAAAAAAGTATTAAAACCTGAAAAATCTAGATAACTTCAGGGTAATTTTGCTAAACTATTTTATAGTATTTATGATTTAAGCTTTTTTGCAGTCTCCTAGTAGCTAATAAATGTTCTCATGGTCATTTATTAGCTACGAGTCAATCATTAATAGATATAACAATCACTCAAAAGGAAAAATATTATTGTATGATTTTATTGCACTTTTAATTGCTCTTATTACATTAGCTGTTTCAATATTAATCAATTGGAAGACTCTTAAAAAATCTATAAAACATGATGACTTCGCTTCATTAAGAAACTCATTTATGTCAATAAAAAGAAGGCAATTTCTAGTCGCATCAACTACTGTTGTAGGAATTGGTACATGGGTGCTATTGAGATCAAATAGTGTCAATGAAAAGCTAAAAAAATTATTCCTAAATTTTTTGCCAAATAACGATATGATAGTTGTGAATAAAAAGACAGGTGTAATACATCATAAAATCCTTTGTAAAAAGCACTTGCCAAAAAGTAATAATATTAATAATTACATTACTTTTAATACAAAACTAAGATTTCATAAAACAAAAAAAGTAGCGATCCTCACAAATCTTAGCCAGAATACTAATGCAGAAAATGCAATTGATGTTTTATTGCTTGCAACTGAGAACAATCCTACTGCTGTACATCTTTATGATGCACTTGTTAAACTTTTAGGTAAAGTAAAACGTTACGAAGTAATTCATTTACTGTTAAATGATGCTGAAAGAAAATTAACTGATAAGTTGATATTTATAAGAAAAGGGACAAAAGAGTATAAAAAAATTACAAAAGCATTATTGCATGTACAATTACAAAAAAGTAAGAGTTTAAATCGTGCTAGATATAGAGCTTTAAAAATTTAGGACCTTTGTGTTTCGGGGAAACTACGACATAACTGTGAGTTAGTATTGAGAGGGAGGTTCGACTCCTCCAAGGTCCATCAAACTGTTAACAAAAAATATGAAAGTAGTTTTTAGAGCATACAATGAAAAGTGATGAACAATTAGCTACTTTTATAAAAGATCAGCTATCAAAATAATTTTATTACAGGAAACAAAATGATAGAAAAAAATAAAATCATAGAAACTTACAATTTCAGACATGCTTGTAAGGTTTTTGATACAGAAAAAAAGATTTGTGAAGAAGATTTTCTTACCATTTTAGAGACTGGGCGTTTAAGTCCTAGCTCTTTTGGCTTTGAACCTTGGAAATTTTTAGTCGTACAAAACAAAAAACTTCGCGAAAAACTACTTCCTGTAACATGGGGTGCACAAGGAACTCTTCCTACGGCTAGTCACTATGTTATCATTCTTGCACGAAAACAAAAAAGTATGCGATATGACAGTGACTACATAGAGCATATGATGTCTGACATACATCACCTTCCACAAGAGGCTTCAGAGGCTCGTAGAAATGTTTTCAAAACTTTTCAAGAAAAAGACTTTGCACTCTTAGAGAGTGAGCGGGCTACTTTTGACTGGTCTGTAAAACAAGCTTATATTGCCTTAGCAAATATGATGACTACGGCTGCTATGCTTGGTATTGATTCTTGTGCTGTTGAGGGCTTTAAGGCTAAAGACCTTGAAGATGTAATAGCTAAAGAGTTTGGTGTCGATACAGCAGAGTTTGGTGTTGGTGTGATGGTGGCGTTTGGTTACAGAAAAGACCCTCAAAAAGTCAAAACTCGCCAAAGTATGCAAGATATTACTCAGTGGTATAACTAAAGGTGCCCTCTACGCTACAGCCTTCTATTGCTATTATAGGTGCTGGTCCTGCTGGCTTGATGGCAGCAGAGGTTCTTTCTAAGGCTGGCTATGCCCCTACTATTTTTGATGCAAAGCCCTCAGCAGGTCGTAAATTTTTACAAGCTGGTCGAGGTGGCTTAAACCTCACTTACTCAGAAGATCTCACCCTCTTCTCTTCTCATTACTTTGAGGCAGAACCTTTCTTAACTCCTGCTCTAAAAAACTTTACTCCAGATACTCTGCGATCATGGGTAAAAGATCTAGGCTTTGAGACCTTTGTCGGATCTTCTGGAAAAGTATATCCCTTAGATAAAAAAGCAGCACCCCTCCTTCGTGCTTGGCTTCAAAGACTCAAAGCGAATAAGACAGAGTTTAAGATGAAGCACACTTTAGTAGACTGGAGTGAAGATAGTTGGCAGTTTGAAACACCTGATGGACTTAAAGAGTATAATTTTGATGCTGTTATCTTGGCGTTTGGTGGTGCTTCATGGCCGCGTTTGGGTTCTACTGGTTTTTGGTCTAAGATAGTGGAAAAGAGAGGTGTAAAACTTGCACCTTTTAAAGCAGCAAACATGGGATTTAATGTCAAGTGGTCAAAGGTATTTAAAGAGAAGTTTGCAGGTCAAGCACTCAAAAATGTCTCACTCTTCTCTCAACTAGGAGAACTACTCATCAGTGAGGATGGTGTTCAGGGAAGTCTTATTTACACACACTCTAAACAGCTAAGAGAAGCATTAGAAAAGAGTGCTCCTTTTACTCTTTCTCTAGATCTTTTTCCTCATCACACAGAGCAAGAACTAGAAAAAAAGCTTAGCGGTAAAAAAGCCAAACAGAGTTTAAGTGCATTTTGGAAAAGGATGGGACTGAATGGTATAAAGGCATCACTTTTACGCGAGGTTTTAAATACAGAGCAACTTCAAGATTCATTACTAGTAAGTAAAAATCTGAAAAACTTTCCCCTGCATTTAGAATCTTCTCGACCACTTGAAGAGGCTATAAGTACAGCAGGCGGAGTGAAGTTTGAAAACTTAGACAAGGGACTAATGCTTCAAGAATTTCCTGGTGTGTACTGTGTTGGGGAGATGCTTGACTGGGAAGCACCTACTGGTGGCTATCTTCTTACTGGTGTTATGGCACAGGGTAAACAAGCGGGAGAAGCTCTACTCAAAAGACTCAAAGCACAAGTAAAATAACTCTTATGCTATAATTTCACTTCTAAAATAATAAGGTTATCATAGTGCAAACAACTTCACAAAAAAAACAAAAATTTATACTAAAGCTTTTTCCAGAGATCATGATCAAAGGCTCTTCGGCAAAACGCCAGATGGTCGGACAGCTCTATACAAACTTGCTTACTATCTTTGAGAGAATTTCCTCAAACATTGAAGTGAAAAAATTCTCAGATAAGATGGAGGTACTCTGCCCTACTCAGGTACTGCCAGAGGTAAGACAGAGACTCCTAGATACTTCAGGAATTGAGCAGATACTTGAAGTACTACAGTTTGATGGTATGGACTCATTAGAGAAGATAAAAGTCAAAGTGGGTGAACTTGTTATAGATAGCTTAGAAGACAAAACTTTTGTCGTACGTGTAAAGCGTACTGGAAAACATGAGTATAGTTCTATCGACATCGAACGAACAGTTGGTGGATATCTTCTTGCACACTCTAAGGCACTCAAAGTGAGTCTCAAAAATCCTGAAGTTATCGTACAGATGGAACTCATAGAGAGTCAGCTTAACATCATAACTACAAAATACAAAGGTCTAAGTGGTTTTCCAATAGGAACACAGGGTGATATACTCTCTCTTATGTCTGGAGGTTTTGACTCGACTGTTGCCTCTTATCTCACTATGAAACGTGGAATAAAAACACACTTTATCTTTTTTAATCTTGGTGGAAATGCTCATGAGATAGGGGTAAAACAAGTAGCACTTTATCTCTGGAATAAATTTGGTTCATCTCATAAAGTAAAGTTCATTACTGTACCTTTTGAAGATGTTCTTACTGAGATATTTCGCTCAACTCCACCTACATATATGGGTGTAACACTTAAACGCCTTATGCTTATGGCAAGTGAAAAGATAGCAGATGAGATGGAAATAGATGCCCTTCTAACAGGTGAAAGTGTAGCACAAGTGAGTAGTCAAACACTCCGTAACCTTGCACTCATCGATGAAGTGAGCTCAAAACTCATCTTGCGCCCTCTTTCAACTATGAACAAACCAGAGATCATAAGTATAGCTAACGACATCGGAACTCGTGCATTTGCTGAGAGTATGCCTGAGTACTGTGGTGTTATCTCTCAAAACCCTATCACTCATGGTTCTTTTAAACGTATGGAGAAAGTCGCTCTGAAATTTGACTACGATGTCTTAAACAAAGCGGTAGAGGATGCTCAACATATCTATGTGCATGATGTAGTACAAAATATCAAGGACTTAGCTGCTGTTGAAGTTGTTCAAAATTTAAAGAGTGAGGATTTTATTGTGATCGATATTCGTGGAGAAGATGAAGCAATAGAGACGGAGTGTGAAACACTCAACATCCCATTTCACAAGCTCAAAAAAGAGTTCCAGTCACTTCCAAAAGATAAAGAGTATTTACTTTACTGTGAAAAAGGTATCATGAGTCAACTCCATGCACAGTATCTCAGAGATGAGCATAAGTGTGAAAATGTAAGAGTTTATAGACCTGCACAGTAAATAATAGATCTAAAGTTAGCGTTGTATTTACGCTAACTGAGCCGTTATAGAAGCTTCAACATCAGAGATGTCTGCAGTTCCATCAACTGTGATGTATGTTAAACTACTGTTCTTTGCAGCTTGTTCTTTGTAGTAACCTATAAGTGGTTGTGTTTGCTCATGGTAGACTTTTAGACGGTCAAGAACAACTTCTTCTTTGTCATCAGGGCGCTGTACAAGATCTTCACCTGTCTCATCATCTTTACCTGCTACTTTTGGTGGGTTATACTCGAGGTGGTATGTTCTTCCACTTGCAAGGTGAGCACGACGACCACTCATACGCTTTACAATCACTTCATCAGCAACATCTATCTCGATAACAGCGTCAATAGCGATACCTGCGTTTGTAACAGCATCAGCTTGTGGGAGAGTTCTTGGAAAGCCATCTAAAAGATAACCATTTTTACAATCATCTTCAGCAATTCTATCTTTTACTAAACCGATGATGATCTCATCTGTTACAAGCTGACCAGCATCCATAGCAGCTTTAGCCATTTTACCCATATCTGTTCCAGCTTTTATAGCAGCTCTAAGCATATCGCCTGTAGAGATTTGAGGGATGTTGAATTTTTTTGTAAGAAATTGAGCCTGAGTACCTTTTCCAGCACCAGGAGCTCCTAAAAGAATTATACGCATATTTCTGTCCTAATATTTTTATAGTGAAATTATATAGTGTTGAGTTTAAAACTAGATTTACTCACCCCAGCCCAGTTTCTCTTTAAGCACATCAAAGTAGTTAAATGCTTCCCTATGTATGAGTTTCACCTTTTTTGAAGCGAGCTGAATTTTGATACTCTCATCTTGTTCTAACTCATACTTATCTTGCCCATCTATGATGAGAAGAGCTCTCTCTTTTGGTGTTTTCATTTCTATAGAGAACTCACCGGGAAGTACCACGGGACGCTGCGTTAGAGAGTGTGGACAGATAGGAGTAAGTGCAAAAACATTTGTCAGAGGAAAAAGCACTGGTCCACCTGCTGAGAGGTTATAAGCAGTTGATCCTGTTGGTGTTGAGACTATAACACCATCACCGAAGTAGGTGTTAAAGGCCTTTGAGTCTACTAGTGTTTCTATATGTATCATATTAGAAACAGAGTGGCGAGTGAGTACTATGTCGTTAAATGCGTACTGTACTATCTCTTTTCCATTTTGCATAAACTCTGCCTTTAAGATAGCACGCTCATCGACTCGTACGTCACCTGTAAGCATCTTCTTGACAAACTCTTCAAGCTCTTCGAGTTTTATATCTGCTAAAAATCCTAAAGAACCGGCATATACACCAAGTATAGGGATATCATGCTTAAAAGAACGCCTAACAGCAGAGATAAGAGTACCATCCCCACCAAGGGTTACTAAAATATCAGAGCTCTCACAAAGCAGGTCAAAGTCCATCCCCATTATGCCTATCATACCACCACTTACACTATCTATATTTACCTCGATCTCTAAAGATCTAAAAATCTTCTCTATACTAAGATAACTAGACTTAAGTTCTGGTGTAGATGGTCGAAGGACAACTCCTACTTTTTTAATGTTATTTAAGGACATTACTATTCTCTCTGTTTTTAAGTACACAATTATAACCAATAAAAAGCCTTTTTGTAAAAAAGCAGTTTCTAAAGTAGATTTAGCTATAATCGCGAAAATTATTTTTAGGACTCTATAATATTATGAGAAGCCATTACAATACAGATTTAAGTGAAGCAAATGTTGGAGAGGAAGTTACTCTAACAGGTTGGGCGAATAGCTACCGTGACCATGGTGGTATTATTTTTATTGATTTACGCGACAAGAGTGGACTTATCCAGCTTACTTGTGACCCTGAGGACTCAAAAGAGTCTCATAAGATTGCCAATGATGTAAGAGATGAATATGTACTTATCGCTAAGGGAATGGTTCGCCTTCGTGGTGAAGGTCTTACTAATCCACGCCTCAAGACTGGTGCTATTGAGATAGTTGTTACGGAACTCATTATTGAAAATAAGTCAAAAGCACTTCCATTTGTGATTGGCGACAAAACAGTTGGTGAAGAGACTACTCTTAAGTACCGTTACCTAGAACTTCGTGATCCAGATCTTTACAATGTATTTAAACTACGTTCAAAGGCTGCAATCGCTGCACGTAACATCCTTGATGCAAATGGTTTCTTAGAAGTAGAAACACCAATCCTTACTAAATCAACTCCAGAGGGTGCAAGAGATTATCTCGTGCCTTCTCGTGTACATGATGGTGAGTTCTATGCACTTCCACAGTCTCCACAGCTTTTCAAACAGCTCTTAATGGTTGGTGGATTCGATAGATACTTCCAGATAGCAAAATGTTTCCGTGATGAAGATTTACGTGCTGATAGACAACCTGAGTTTACTCAGATAGATGTTGAGATGAGTTTTTGCACTCAAGAAGATGTTATTAAAGTTGCTGAGGATTTACTTGAGGCTATGTTTAAAGCTGCAGGACACGATATCAAGCCACCATTTAACCGTATAGCTTATTCAGATGCTATGGAGTGGTATGGTTCAGATAAGCCTGATATGCGTTATGACCTTAAGATGGTAGATGTTATCGACATCTTTAGCCGTTGTGATAACGAAATCTTTACAAGTATCGCTAAAGATCCTAAAAACAACCGTATCAAGGCACTTAAAGTTCCTGGTGCTGATCTTATCTTCTCTAAACGCGAGATGAAGTCGTTTGAAGAGTATGTTCGCAAGTTTGGCGCACATGGTCTTGGTTACTTCCAGATGAAAGAGGATGGTCTTAAGGGTCCACTTGTGAAGTTCTTCAGCGAAGAGGATATCGAGCTTATCATCAAAACAACTGAACTTGAAGTTGGCGATGTAGTATTCTTCGGTGCTGGTGAGAAGAAAACTGTATGGGATTATATGGGTCGTTTTAGAAACTTCATAGCAGAGCATGAGAAGATGAACCTTATAGATGAAAATGCTTTTGAGTTTGTATGGGTTGTAGACTTCCCTATGTTTGAAGTGGAAGATGGTCGCGTTAAAGCACTTCACCATCCATTTACTCAGCCAAAAGATACAAACAAAGAGGACCCAGAAGAGATAGAGTCTATCGCTTATGACATCGTGCTTAACGGTACTGAGCTTGGTGGTGGATCTATTCGTATTCACAAAGAAGAGGTTCAAGAAGAGGTATTTAAACTTCTTGGTATCGAAGAGGAAGAGGCGCAAGAGAAGTTTGGTTTCTTACTGGATGCTCTTAAGTTTGGTGCACCTCCACATGGTGGCTTTGCTTTAGGTTTTGACAGACTTATGATGTTAATCTCTAAAACACCGAGTATTCGTGATGTTATCGCATTCCCTAAAACTCAAAAAGCCGCTTGTGTACTTACAAAAGCACCTTCAGCAGTGGATAACACACAACTTCGTGATCTTCACATCCGTTTGCGTGAGTCGAGCAAGTAATTTTGAAGAAGTTATTCCTCATTATCGGAGCACCAGGCTCTGGTAAAACTACAGATGCAGAGCTTATCGCAGAGAAAAATGAGAACATTACTCACTATTCTACTGGCGATATGCTTCGAGCAGAAGTTGCTAGCGGTAGTGAACTCGGACAAGAGATAAACTCTTATATTTCTAAGGGTCTTATCGTTCCTATTGAGATCGCGATTACTACTATTACAAACGCTATACGCAATACTCCTACTGATGTTGTTATCCTTGATGGTTATCCTAGAAGTATCGAGCAGATGGATGCTTTAGAAGATTTTCTTAATAAAAATGACACTATCATATTGACTAATATCATTGAAGTAGAAGTAAGCGAAGAGACTGCTCGAGAGAGAGTTTTAGGGCGTGCTCGTGGTGATGATGACAGTACAGAAGTTTTTAATAACCGTATGAAAGTCTACACTGATCCATTAGCTGAAATTCAAGCATTTTACAGTGACAAAAATCTTTTAAAAGTGATAAGTGGTGAGGGAACTATTGAAGAAATAGTTACTGAAATGGAAGCTTTTATAAGTTCTAAAATATAACTACATTTTGTAGATAAACGCCACTACTTGGCGTTTAGACTACCCTACTCTTCTACAAATCCGAAATCTTCTTCATCACTATTTTCTTGAGCTTCTTTAATATCATCAATAAGTTCTTTACACTCATCTTCTTCGATATCTCCACTTTCAATATCATCTAAAACATCTTGTAAATCAGCTTTAAACTCACGAAGTTCTTCTATCTCTTCCTTTGCATCCTCGGTAGCCTCTTTGTTATCAGCGATTTCTTCAAAAATTGCATCTAGTGACTCATCGATATCTGGAATAACGGTCTCTTTTATTAGTGTTTCTAACTCTTGTGCGTATAACATGCTTTAGCCTTGGTATTTATTTTTGAAATTATACTATAATTATCTTATGAATTTTTATGCAGTAATCATTGGAACAGAAATATTAAACGCAAGACGTAAAGATGCTCACTTTGAGTTTCTTCAAAAAGAGTTAGCAAAGTATGGACATGAGCTCTTTGCAAGTTTCATCATAAAAGATGATAGTGAGCTGATGAAGCGAACATACCGGATGATACTTGAGGACAAAGAGGCAGTGATGTTCTCCTTTGGAGGTATAGGCTCTACTCCTGATGACCTTACACGTGAAATTGCAGCTGAGATATTTACAAATGCAAAAGTAAAGACACATACAAAGTTTCTAGCTGATATAATAGAGCGATTTGCTGAAAAAGCTTATCCTCACCGTATTCACATGGCAGACCTCCCTCCTAAAGCAGACTTAATACACAATCCAGTAAATAATATGTCAGGATTTTCTTTAAAAAATCGCTACTTCTTTACTCCAGGTTTCCCTTCTATGAGTCACCCTATGGTTGCAGATGTTATTAAGCAACACTTTGGAGAGGTTGTTCAAAAGTATAGATTCACACTCTATGCACATACAAGTGAAGAGCAGCTTATCACTCGTATGCAAGAGCTTCCATCAACTGTTGAACTTTCCTGTCTCCCCCTCTTTGTAGATGGCAAACCTCATGTAGAACTATCTCTTTCTGGCAGTGATGATAAAGAGATAGAAAGATACTTCAGCCTCTTTAAAGAGGATCTAGATAAGAAAAAAATATATTACAGATTAATATAAAAAGTAAAAGTGCCGATTTATCTTGAAGATTATTCTATAATGCAAGGAATGTGGACATGATAATTTGGTTATTGGTACTTTTATTGCTACTCGGATTTATATATGTTGTCTATCGTATGAATTTTATAAAAGAGAGTTCTAGCAACACCCATGAAGATGAACAACATTTTACTTTTAAAATATAAACAAGAGAAATATTTATGGCAATAACATTAAACAATCATGTATTTAAAGGACATCGTGCTCTACTAGGGAGTAAGTTTGTTACTTATGCAGAGATAGAACTTCCAACGAGATCTGAACTCTACGAAATTTCTAAGCATGGATTTGACTGGGGAAATGGTGGTAAGTCCGCACAACAACTTGCCTTTTCAATACTAACACAACTTAGTGATGCTACAGTAGCTCAGAAATATGCTAAAAAGTTTGCGGAAGATATCATAGCAAAATTTAATGGACGAGACTGGATACTTTCAGCCTCTGAAGTCCTCGAGTGGATAAATACTCACTGTGAGTTTCCAAAAGATGAAACACTTCAAAACAAGAAACTTACACCAGCAAATAAACTCCAAAAAGCTTCAAAAAAACCTAAAACAAATGTAGTAAAAGAGATTTGTAAAGAGCTAGGTATTACACAAAAAACCTTAGCAGAGATATTAGAAGTTCCCGAGGGAACAGTAAGCTCATGGGCTGTCAAAAATGAGATACCGCGTTTAGGCAAAAAAGCTATAGAGTTTTATATACTCAATGTAAAGAATCAAAAGATAGTAGATAGTTATAGGAGTTTTAAAGAGCTTCTCGAAGCCTCTTAAGGAGAGTCATTGAAACCAAAAGATGAAATAACACGTAGCCTACTCATAGATAGAAAAACATGGGATGACTCAATGAAGTATGCTAGAGATAGATATAAAATGAGTCTTTCTAAAGTGGTAGAGTCTCTTCTACAAGAGTGGTTAGCAAAAGAAAAACGAAAACCTCTAGACAATTCAAATCAAGGAAAGTTTTTCGAGTAAAGAAAAACTTATCTTGCATAGCCTCTATTTTGAGGATCTTCCTCATTAAAATCTAAAAGAGCTAAAACAGATTTTTTGTTCATTTTACGGGCAAAATCTACAGCTCTAAATCCTTTAGAATCCCTTGCATACTGGTCTACCCCTGACTCAAGTAATAACTTAGTAATTTCACTGCGACCATAGCAAGCAGCAGCCATAAGTGCAGTAAAACCACTTCTTCTAGTTGTTGCATTTACATCTATACCCTGCCCTATTAGGTACTTGACCATTTCAACATTGTCATAAGTGATAGCCATATCAAAGACACTTACACCCTCTTCATCAAAGTCTTGTATGTTTGCACCACTTTCTACAAGAAGTATAACAGTATCAAAATCACATCGCTCTCGCATAGCACAGGCTAAAACTGACTCGCCTGTTTCGTTTGTATCTTGTAAATCTGCACCTTCTTTGAGGTATTTTTTTATCCCTATATAGTTATCGTTTCGTAAAAGTTCAAGCCATTTGTTCATTAGATACTCTTTAATTATTATTATTGGGATTATATATCAATTTGTATTAGCATTTAAAGTGTATAATTTCACCACTAAATTAATTAAGCGAGTTTTAACAAGACTGTTTTGTTTCAACTCATTTTCCTATATTTAGGGGTTTTTATCTTCATCAAAC
>JALWTK010000142.1 GCA_027082875.1 Sulfurimonas sp.
CAAACATTTCTGGAGAGGGAGCGTATAATCTTTTAGTGCATGGGTATGAAGATATTGATTATAATGGAGATGGGCTTACAGAGATTGGGCTTACAAAAAGCTTCAAAATCCTTCCACAAGAAGCACCACATGCATTTAGACAAAAGTTTATCAACACCTTAAAAGAGATGCAAAAAGGTGGAGCGAGTGAGTTTGATATAGGAGTCAGCACTATCATAACTCTTGGTTCTTACTCACTTATGAAAACTCTCAAAAAAGAGTACGATGAAGACCCGGCGCAACAAGCTTTGATGAGAGAGCACGGTATAGATAAATTTATAGTAAAAACTCCAACTTTTGATGATAACTACATTGCCCAATTACAATACGACTTAGAACATCCAAAAGCAGGTGAATACATCAGTCCTGAAGCTATGAAATCTATGCAACTTTTCTTTAAGACTTATGACAAAATCTCAAAAGAGTATGATAAAAATTTGGAGCAAATGCATACTCAAGAGATACAGCAAAAAGCAGAGAAAACAAAGGTGTCTTTAGAAAAAACTATTCCCAAACATAAGTCTCGTTATGAAACTTTATGGGATCAACGTTATCATTTATCTCCAGCTGAAGAAGCTGAATTTTCTCATTTGAGTGCAAATAGACCACTAGAGGGTTTAAGTGATGAGGCAAACAAAGCACTTGCAAAATCACTTGAAGGCAAAAGTGATGAGGAAAAAGGTCAGATAAAGGCTATTATTAGTTTGGAACTTACAACGAGTATAAAAATGGACAAAAGTGGTAATATTGTTCATGGAGCTAGAGACTTTTCCGAGCAAAGTAAAAATGAGGTAACAGCTAAAATCCAAAAGTTCATAGATAATTTTTATAAAGGTGGTGGTACTGATACTATAGGAACAATGGATGTATTGAAAGATTTTTTATCTCTTTATGAGCAAAGTAATAAAGCACAAGAAAATCAAAATGCAACTTTAGAGAATTTGCTAAAAGAAAAAAGTGCCTAAAAGGAGAAACCGATGCAAATTAGCAACTCTATACATTTTAAAAGTGGATTTTTAAATTCTAAGGGTGAAAATATAGACCCTAAAACTCGCGAAAAACCTATAGATGATGCGATTGGAAACAATCCTGATAATGCTATTGATTTTGTTGCCGATACAGGCGAAAGGGTAACAATATCCAAAAAAGTATTTATGGGGATTTTGAACTCTGTTTACCACATGGATACATCTATAAGTAAACAAGATTTTGTAGATGCAGCTGCTGATGCAGGAATACTTACAGATGGTTTATCGCACCCCATCTCAAAAAATGAATTTCTAGCATATATGAATGAATATGATGATGCACCAGCAGCAGATAATAATGCTACCTTTACCACTTTATATAAAGTTGGAGGAAAATTAACAAAAGAAGAACTTTTAGAACTTCTTAAAAAAAGTATTGAAGAGAAAAAATTAGCTTTAAAAAACACAGAACAAATACATACTAAAGAGATACAGCAAAAAGCAGCAAAAACAAAAGTATCTTTAGAATCTTTAAGTGATGAAGGTAAAAATCAAAATACAACTTTATCGGATTTGCTCAAAATAGAACAAGTGTAGAGGATGACAAGATGGCTGAGAGGAAAGAGAAGTATAAAAATGTTTATACACACATACCTGAGACTTATTCTAAGGCTGATGAAGATTTAAAAACTAAGAAAATTCATGAGGCTTATCCTAATTATATATCTGGTCCTGATTTTTTAAAAATTATAGATAGCTTTTATGCTGGTAACCCTATGGCGTTAGGAACAAAACCAACTCAAAAATAAATAGATAAACAAAAAATTGCATTTGACAAAGCTTATGAATTGTTTGGAGGAAAGGAAAAAGTTGTACAAATTTTGGTAGTTTTGGACCGATTGCGGAAAATGACAGTAGCTCAGATATTGTAAACATGTACTAGTACCTTTACTTACGAGGGATAAAGTACATCACACTCTCAAAAATCCCCTCCATATAGTGACGAAGATAAACGTGGTAGTCTCTACGAATAGCTAAAATATTTTGAGGGATTGTGTACCAGTCTTCTGCTTTATGATAGATGCAAATAGCTAAAATAGGGTGGTCGCGTTTGATAGTTTCTTTTGCTCCCTCTATGGCATCTTGCTCTGCCCCTTCTATGTCTAGCTTTATATAGTCCACTTTTTCTTTGGCGATGTTGTCAATAGTATTGACCTCGACACTTTGAGTACCTTTGCCGTACATTGTAGAAAAGGACTTCTCTTCGTTAAAAAAGAGAGTCTCTTTTTGTTTGCCTAAACCAAAGGGAATAAACTCGATGTTGTCGTAATGACCGAGCTCGCGTTTAGCTATTCTGAGGTTTTCACTGATAGGTTCTACTAGATAGATTTTTTTAAAGTCTGGATAGTTTTTTATAACCTCTTCTGTTGTATCTCCAACATAACCACCACCATCAAGAAAGCTGATATTTTTTAAGTCTGGGAGTATCTCTTTGTCAAAGTATTGCCCCTCATGGTCATTCGTAAAGCCTTTCATAAAATCATAATCAAAAGAGATTTTAAAGTTAAGTACCTGAGTAAAGATAGTTTTTGATTTTTCATCGGCTAAAAGCTTATAAATTTTTTCATACTCAGCACGATTTTCTTGAAAATCCTCAGCAAAGTCCATAATAAAAGGAGGTTCTATTAAGTCCAAATCAGAGTATTTACAAAGTGAAAGATAATTGATGTTGGCAAAACCCATAGCATCGAGTTGTGTTTTTACCTCAAGTGGACTTCCTGTCGCAGTCGAGAGAATAAGTGCATCTTTGGGAACATCTTCTATCTTGTATATCTCTTTTTTTCGTGAATGCTGCACACGGGTAAAGTCATCTATAATGCCATCTACTTTTACGATTTTTTGTAGAGATCTTGTGAGTTTATTGATGCCTAAGATAAACTTTTTTACTTCTGTGTCATGTAAAAAAAGCTCTACGAGTTCTTTCTCTCTTTTGTTTACATAGTTTGTGTCGATGAGTTGAATAAGAGGCTCTTTAAGATTTAATATTAGTTAATATATTTTGAGTTATCTCTTGGCGAGAGAGTGTAGCATCTATTTCTACTAGTTCGAGTCCAAGGAGCTTTGTCGCTTCTACAATGCTATCTTGAATAGCTAACAGATACTCACTTCCACGGAGTTCTATTCCATCAAGCTCTTTTTGTGAAAGTCTCTCTTCTAGCTCCTCTTTTGTAAGGCGAAGCAAGAAAACTTTCTCGGGATAAACACCATTAGTTGCGAAGTTGTTGAGGCTTACTAACTCCTCTTTTTTTATGCCACCTTGAGTGAGGGCATAGGCTACACCACTGACCGCACTTCTGTCACTGATTATCATTTTAGAGTCTATATTTGGCTCTATCACTTCAAGCATATGTTCTGCACGGTCAGCTAGGAAGAGCAAGAATTCTGCTTTTTTACTCTTTGTTCGAGCGGAGAGAACCATCTCTCGTATCTCTCTGCCTATATCTGTGGCACCTGGCTCTTTTGTAACTATGGCGTTTGGAAAGTGCTTACTTATAGCTTCTATTTGAGTACTTTTTCCTGCAGTGTCTATTCCCTCTATGGCAATGTACATGAACTCATACTCCCTATGATATTTTGCACATCTGCTGGGAGAAGATGTTTTGTTTTTCCGTTGAACTTGAGAAGATTACGTACTATGGAAGAGCTTATAAATGCATTTTGTAGGGTTGGCATAAGATAGACTGTTTCCACAGTCGCATCGAGGGAGTTGTTGAGATATCCAAGCTGAAGCTCATACTCGAAGTCACTTACTGCACGAAGCCCACGAATAAGTACACCTGCATTGTGTTCACGAGCAAGGTCTATAGTGAGATTATCAAAACCAACTACTCGGACATTACAAAGTTCACTTATTGCAGCTTCTGCCATCTCTATGCGTTGTTGTAGTTTGAACATCGGTTTTTTTTCTACTGAGTCAGCAACAGCGACAATGACTTCATCAAAAAGCTTTGAAGCTCTCTCTATGATGTCATAGTGTCCGTTAGTTATGGGGTCAAAAGTCCCAGGGTAAAGTGCAATTTTTTTTGAGTTCAAGTCTATTCCCATCTTTTATATAAGTTATTTTGGATGCCTAGCAGGTCAAACCACTTGCCTATGATAAAGTTTTCCATCTCATCTAGTGTCTGCTGCTCTGAGTAGTAAGCCATAACTGGAGGGGCTATGATGATGCCAAGGGCTGCTAACTTCTGCATATTTTCTAAGGCTATAGCAGAAAAAGGCATCTCACGAGGTGCTAAGATAAGCTTCTTTTGCTCCTTTATCATCACGGCAGCTGCTCGTGTGATAAGGTTGTCAGAGATACCACAGGCAATTTTTGCAAGAGTATTCATAGAGCAGGGTGCTATGATCATCGCATCAACACCAAAAGAGCCAGAAGCTATACTCGCTCCTATATTTGAGTTGTCATGCAGTGTAACATCACTCATCTCTTTAGAAAGTACAGTTTGCGAATTATCTGACATTATGAAGTGTTTTTCTATTTTCTCTGGGAGAAGTTCTAAGGTCTTAAGCCCTAAGTTTACCCCACTTGCACCACTAGTTGCTACCACTATTTTCACTTATCGTATCTCCGCTCTGTTTTTACCGATAACTATGGCTTTTATTCTTTTTCCGTGCATATTTATCACTTTTATCGTATCACCTAGTCTACCGTTTTGGTCAGCCTTAGCAGCAAAGGAGATGGAAATTCTACCATCTTGTGTACTTACATCAACATTATCACCACGTTTTACCAACTCTAGTCCTAGTATGTCATATGCAGTAAGTATAGTCTCTTTTTTGATTCTATGTCTTGCTTCATAACTCTTATATGGCACTACTTGCAGAGGCATAGCACGAAATTTATCCAGTATTATACTCTTTTTTTTACAATTTAAACGCGAGAGCTCATCACCGCGTTTGAGTTGCTCTTTTGCTATGACAACAGGGAGTGTTGCCTTTATGAAGAAGTTGAAAAATATCTTTTTATTATCTTCTGTTTTTATGGAAAGGGTGCCTCTATTTTTGAGGTAAGCATTTTTTTGTATTTGTACATCATAGTGCTTTGGAAGTTCTAAAAGATATGTACGAGGATGGATCTCAATAGCACTAAATTTTATATTTTTGTAATGGTTGAGGAAAAACTTTTTCACTTCAAAGGCAATTTTTGCTGTATTTATAGGACTTTTCTGTGTGAACTGTATATAACTATGTTTACTAGTGTAATTTTGATACCCATAAGTTCGTAAAATCTGAACAAGTTCATGACTCTTCACTCTTTTAGAGTGTCTAGATTTTTCAATACTAAAAAGCTTAGCATCATTTTTTGGATTTGAAACTATATCTGAGAGATTGACATAGTTATGTGATAAAAAATAGTTACTTTGAAGTTCTGTATTTGCAAAAATATTTGTACCGATAAATAAAAGTAGTGTCAATAAAAGTTTCATAAAAGCCTTGTTTCTATGGTGTTTGCATGTTTAAAACCTAATATTAGCAAAAAATTACTTAAGTAATATCATAAAATATCTGGTTATAATAAGAGACAAAATAAAACAAAAGAAGATTTTATATGAAAAAAATAAAATTACTACCCCTCATTTTCTTACTTGGTAATTCTATGTCTCTTAGTGCCTTAACACTTAAAGAAAGTGTCAGTGAAGTGATCAACACTAACCCTATCATCCAAGAAAGACTGAAAAACTATCGTTCGACTCGTCAAGATATGAGTATAGCTGACTCTGGATACATGCCGACAATAGACATTATAGGAAGTGTTGGATATAAAACGCAGGGACATATTAATGGGAATTCTGATTTTCTTAACAACAAAGAGTATAACAGTGCTATCATTCTTAAGCAAAATCTTTTTGATGGCTTTAAGACACTCTATTCTGTAGCTTATGAAAAAGCGAGAGTAGTCTCTGCTGCTTATGACTATATAGAAAAAGCTGATGATGTTGCTTTACAAACAACAGATGCTTACTTGAAGCTTTTACGTGCAAATGAGCTCTATAATACTTCTAAAGAAAATGTTGCTAACAACGAGCTTATTTACTCAAAAGTATATGAGCTTTATGTTTCTGGTGTTGCAGCAAGAAGTGAGCTTGACAAGATACAGTCCTCCTTAGCACTTTCTCGATCAAATCTTACAGTAAAACGTAATAACCTAGTAGATGCACGTTTTAACTTTCACCAGCTTTTAGGAAGAAATGTTTCTGTCGAAGCTATGGTGAAGCCTGAGTTTACAGCACATCTTCCAAAGAGTCGTATTCGTGCCTTACAGTTTGCACTTGAGCATAATCCCTCACTACTGGTAAGCCGTTTTAATATAAAAGCTGCACAAAAACGCTACAAGCAGACACGAGCAAACTACTATCCGAGTGTTGATCTTCAAGCTGCTCAGTACTACTCTGATAACTGGCAGACTTCTGTGCTTGAAGATGATAGGTTTGAAGTGACACTTAACCTTAAGTATAACCTTTACAACGGTGGTAATGATGCAGCAAAGAAGCAAAAAAATATCTCTCTTGTCAATCAAGAAGTAGAGAAGCAAAGAGAGCTTAAACGTGAACTCATCCATAGTCTTGGTATCTCATGGTCTGCTTATGAAATCATAGGGGTACAGCTCAATGACCTCTATAAGTTCCAGAGTTTTTCTTTCTCTACACTTGGTCTTTATCAAGAAGAGTATCAGTTGGGACAACGCTCACTTCTTGACCTTTTAGCTGCTCAAAATGACTTTTTTAATGCCCAAACACAAATCATAAATGCAGAATATGATCAGCTTTTTGCAAAGTATAGAGTACTCGATGCTATGGGTGTTTTAGTTGTAGCACTTTTAGGTGAAGAGACAGACTACTATAAAACTGTGGGACTTCAAGATGGTTATGAAAATGTAAGTGATGAGCTTCCTGTGAACTTAGACTCAGATCAAGATACTATTCCTGATGCACAAGATATCTGTGTGAATTCAGAGATAAACTCTACTGTTATGCCATATGGTTGTGAGAAGTTTATAGAAGATAAAGATGGTGATGGTGTATTTGATGATAAAGACCTTTGTCCTGACACTCCTCTTGGCTTTTTAGTTAATGATGATGGTTGTCCACTTGCTAAGAGTCTAGACATAGAGTTTGAACCACTCTCTAACAAAGTTGCAGGAAACTCTAAGCTAAAAATAGAACAGTTTGCGAGATTTTTACACGAAAACCCTCTCTATAATGTTGTCGTTGTTGGTCATACTGACAATGTTGGAACAAATGAAGAAAATATGAAACTCTCACAAGAGCGAGCAAAAATGGTAAAAGATGCACTCCTCTCTTATGGTATAGATGAAACAAGAGTTAACTCTGTAGGTATGGGTGAAACGAAACCAATAGCCGATAATGCAACAGAAGAAGGAAGACGTAAGAATAGAAGAACTGAGATTCAACTCAACTACATCGCTGATAGATCAAAGGATATTAAATGAGAAAAATAGCACTCTCTCTTATTGCATTTTCACTTGCATATGCAGTACAAACAGGTGATAAGATACCATCTAAGCTTACAGGTGGCATAGATATGCGTAACTATAAAGAAGTTAAGAAGATTGACAATAAAATAGAGTTTGACAACAATAACTCTGAAACTCAAGGAATATATAACTATAGCTACTCTCCAAATGTAGAGACACAAGAGAAAAAAAATATATTTTTAGAGGGAAACTTTGATATCATAAAGAGATACAAATCTCTCTACTTTGATGGAGATACTCTGAATGAGGATGCGAATAAAACTTTTTCTGATGTAGTGGAGAAACTCCATAACTATATAGATGATGAATCTCGTGAAGTTGTTGTCTCTGTCATAGGTTACACACAAAAGGTAGAAGATAACAAGACAGAAGTGTCTCTTGACTCTGGATATACAAACTTTTTTCAAAGTGTAGGACAACGTGATGATCTAGATCCTAAAGAAGCTTCAAAGTCTACGATAAGCTATATGAAAATAGTATACGATAAGCTTCTTGATAATAATATTTCAAAAGATATTATCTACAGAGAGAGCCGTGTAGGTAAAGATGAGATACAGACAGAAGAGTTCAGTGAAGGACGTGAGAAGAACAACCGTGTTGAAGTTGCTATCTATGTAAAATCATTTGTTGATCCTGATACAGATAAAGATGGTGTTCATGACTCAAAAGATTACTGTCCAGAAACGCCATTAGGTGCTAGTGTAGATGTAAATGGTTGTCCTCTTCTTATGAAACTAGATCTCAAGTTTGACTTTGATAAGGCAACTATTTCAGATAAAAAATCTCTTGATGATATTCAAAAACTTGCAGACTTTATGAATAAGTATCCTCCATACCATGCAAATATTGTAGGTCATACTGATAGTACAGGTCCTGCAAAGTATAACCAAAAACTCTCACTCAGACGTGCAAAAGCAGTAACGAAGATGATGGAAAAAGAGGGTGTTGATGCAAATCGTCTTAGTTTTGAAGGAAAGGGAGAAAGTGAACCTCTTGTCGAAAATATTAACCCTTTTAACCGTCATACAAACAGACGTACAGAAGTAGAGCTTACTCTGCCTCTCAAGCAAAAAGAGCATCACAAACTTAAACTAAGACCAAGAGGAAGAAGGGGGTAGTTATGTCTCTTCTTCACTCTCTAGCACTCTATACTAAGCTTTATTCAAAACCTTATAGTGTAGAGTCTCTTAGTGCAGGACTTCCAAAAGCAAAAGAGGATAATAACTTAGAACTCTTTAGTAAAAAGGGTAAAAAGTCTCTCTTCTCTCGCGCAGCATCTCGGGCAGGACTCAAGTCAACACTCTCACAAAAAAATCTTACAGAGATAATAGATCTTCACCTTCCCTGTATACTCCTACTTTCTGAAAATAACTCTTGCATACTAGAGTCCTTCTCAGAAGATAGAAAAAGTGTGAAGATTATCTTCGCTGAAGAAGAGCCTCTAGAAGAGTGGATAGAGCTAGAAAAACTTCAAGAGATCTATCTTGGTTACTGCTTCCTACTCAAACGCCACTACTCTTATAAAAAAGAGTCTACAAGGATAGAGACACACTCTAAGCACTGGTTCTTTGATACTCTCAAACTCTCAAGCGGTATCTATAAAGATGTTCTACTTGCTTCGCTTTTAGTTAACCTTTTTGTACTTGCAACACCTCTTTTTACTATGAATGTTTACGATAGAGTTATCCCAAACAATGCAAAAGAGACACTCTATGTCTTTACTATAGGTGTAGTTTTGGCTTATTTAATAGATGTAACTTTAAAGTATGCTCGTAGTTATCTACTTGAGATAGCTGCAAAGAAGAGTGATATTATCATGAGTTCTATCATCTTTGAAAAGGTTTTAGATCTCAAAATAAGTGCTCATCCAAAATCAGTAGGATCTTTTGCAAGTAACCTCAAAGACTTTGATTCTATACGCTCTTTTTTAACAAACGCGACAATGACAGCCCTTGTTGATATGCCCTTTGCCATACTTTTTCTTTTTGTTATTTATTTTATCGGAGGGAGTATTGTTATTATTCCTATTGTGACTATTACTATTATCCTCAGTTATGCACTTTTTATCAAGAAGCCTTTGGCTGAGGCTATTGAAGAGACACATCAGGTAAGTGCAAAGAAGAACTCTATACTCATAGAAGCTCTACACAACATTGAGACTATAAAAACACATAATCTTCACTCTGGCATACAGCATGAGTATGAAGAGGCAACTGCGGAGATAGCAAAAAAGAGTCTTAAGTCTCGTCTTATGAGTGCTTCTATCCCAACACTAACAAGTTTTTTTATCCAGCTTAATACTGTTTTTATAGTCTTTTATGGCGTTTATCTTATCAATGACTTTGAGCTAACTATGGGAGCACTTATCGCAGTGGTTATTCTTACTTCTCGCACTATTGCACCTATGGGGCAAGCAGCAGGTCTAATCACAAACTACTCAGACGCGAAGTCTGCTTATGAGGTTATACAGAACATCATCTCTCAACCGATGGAGAGACCAAAGGCAAAAGAGTTTATCCAGCGTTTAGAGTATGATGGCAAGATAGAGTTTCGTGATGTGAGTTTTAGCTACGAGGAAGAAGGAAAAAAAGCTCTTGATGGTGTAAGCTTTAGCATTAACCGAGGGGAAAAAGTTGCTATTATTGGTCGTATAGGGAGCGGGAAGAGTACTATTGAAAAACTTATTCTTGGGCTTTACTCTGCTAATGAGGGGAGTATCTTTTTAGATGATGTGGACATCGCACAGATAGACCCAGCGGATCTTAGAGAGCATATCTCTTATGTACCACAAGATATTCATCTTTTTGCAGGTTCTCTCAAGTCAAATATCAAAGCGAAATATCCTCATGCTACAGATGAAGCGATGCTAGAAGCTGCGAGACTCTCTGGTGTAGATGAGTTCGCTCGCTCACATCCTCATGGCTATGAGATGGCTATAGGTGAGCGTGGAGCAGGGCTCTCAGGTGGACAACGCCAAGCAGTAGGGATAGCACGTGCATTTTTAAATGAACGCCATATTGTACTACTTGATGAGCCTACAAACGCGATGGATAGTCTAACGGAGACAAGGTTTATAAACAATCTCAAAGCAAAACTAGAAGATGAAACCCTCCTTCTAGTAACACAGAAGATGAATCTGCTCTCACTTGTAGATAGAGTTATAGTGGTACATAACGGTAAGATAGAACATGATGGTAAACGCGATGAAGTCATAGCAAAACTCACAGGAGCACAAGATGAGTAAGAAAAACTCTAAACTCACTGCAAATGATTATGAGTTTATGGACTCTCTTGGTGGGGCTATCTTAGAGCAGTCTCCAAAGAAAATTCGCATGGTTATACTCTTCTGGGCTGTAAGTTTGACACTGCTTGTCACATGGATGGCGTTTGCAGAGGTAGATGAACTCGCACGAGGAAATGGAGAAGTTATTCCTAAGGGTGAGAACCAAATTATTCAAAACTTAGAGGGTGGTATAGTCGAAGAGATACTAACACAAGAGGGAACAGAGGTGAAAAAAGGAGATATTCTTCTTAAAATAAATAATCAAAAATCTCTAAGCTCTTATGCAAATAATCAAGTCTCCTCTTATGCTCTCAAAGCAAAAATACTAAGACTTCAAGCAGAAGCAAGTAGTACTCCTCTTGTGATACCAGAATCACTTAGTAAAGAGATGCCAGCAATTGTGAAAAATGAGAAGAGTCTTTACCTCTCTAATCTAGACAAACTCCATGCTACTCAAAAAGTACTCAAGCAACAACACTACCAAAAAGAGCAAGAGTACATAGAAAACACTAAACGCCAAGAGATACTTCAAGAGGATATTCGACTTATAAATAAAGAGATTGGCATCATCGAGCCTCTTGTAAAAAAAGGAATAAAGCCAGAGTATGAGTTTTTAAAGCTTAAACGCGAGAAGAACTCTATAGTCAAAGAGCTAGAGGGTGTGAGTCTCTCTCTTCCTCGTATAAACTCTACTATAGATGAAGCGAAGGCAAAAGAGAAAGAGGCACTCCTCAGCTATGAGATAAAAGCAAAAGAGGAGCTTAACGATGTTCTTGCAAAGTACAAGTCAACACTCAACAACGATGAGACACTCAGCGATCAAGTAAAACGCACAGCAGTTCGCTCACCCATAAACGCCATTGTACAGAAGCTCTTTGTTCATACTATTGGTGGTGTTATTCGCCCTGGTGATGATCTTGTAGAACTAGTGCCTACCGATAAGTCTCTCCTTATAGAAGTGAAGATAAAGCCTTCAGATATCGCGTTTATCTATAAAGGTCAGAAAGCTAAGGTGAAGTTTTCTGCATACCAGTTTGCTATCTATGGGGCACTTGATGGAGTAGTTCAGAGCATTAGTGCTGATAGCTTCAAAGATGAAAAAGAGATGACATACTTCAAGGTTCGTATAAAAACGCAGAAGAGTTATATGGAACGAAATGGAAAGCATCTCAAAATTATTCCGGGAATGACAGTGAGTGTAGACATTATTACTGGAAAGAAAACAGTACTAGATTATATTTTAAAACCTATACTTAAAACCAAGCAGTATAGTTTTAGTGAGCATTAGATGAGGAGAGGAAGATGAAAGTAGTAGGGATTATAAAAAGCATACATGGAAAATATTTTGCTAAAGATAGTGAAGGAAATGTACGAGAGCTTCAAGTGGGTGACAAGGTCTATGAGGGAGAACAACTTTATGGTGAGTCTGCATCTTCAAATGTACTTATCCAAGATCCCTATAGTGATCTTAAAATGCTGCTTAGTGGTAAAGATAGTTTTGAGATAGCTCCTTTTGGTTCTGTGCCAGAAGATGAAAAGATTTTACCTGATCTGCAAAATAGTGAAGAAACTCAAACAGCACCTATCACAACTACTACCAAATCCTCAGAGTCTGCTTACCAAACAGATACACTACAAAATGCTACAGGGGAACAAGAACTATTTTTACAAAGAACAGGTGAAATCATTAATGTAGAAGCTTCTCTTATAGATGCTAGAGCAGGAGGTTTAGCTATAGAAGAAAATACCTATCCTTCAACTCTTGCTTTTACTCCTTTACCTACACTCCAAACTACCACTACAGAAGTACAAGATAATTTTTATGATACTTATCTCTCTTCTGGAACAAACACTGTAGATAGTAGCCTGCATTTTGAGGCTCTTGCTGGTCTGAAAACTTTAGAAATAGGTTCACATAGTTTTACACTTTCTCAACTTCAATCTCTCTCAACTACACCTATAACACTAATAATGCAAGCGGGAGAGCTAACTCTTAACGGCTATACTAAAGTAGATAATCTTTACACAATATCGTATACTTATACAACAAGTGAAGCATATCAACATGAAGTTGGTAGTGATGTTTTTACAGATACTTTAAGTGTTATTGTAACAGATAATGCTGATCAGACTATAAGTAACTCTTTAGTAATAAATATTATAGATGATGCACCTATAACGAATGATGATGCCAACAGCATTCAAGAAGGGCTTCTTGTAACACAAATTAAAGGAGATGTATTTACAGGTGATAGTGCTGGTGGGCTTGAAGATCACATAGGTGCTGATAATGCAAATACTACGATACCTGTCATTGAAGTGAGTAGTATTACAACAGGTGTTGATGGAAGTGTCGGCACAAGACTTGATGGAAAGTATGGTGCATTAATTTTAAAAGCAGATGGTTCATACAAATATATACTAGATAATACTAATCTTGATGTAAAAGTCTTAGTAGATGGAGAAGTTGTACATGATATTTTTTCTTATACTATCATAGATAGTGATGGTGACACCTCTACATCAAATTTAGATATTTCCGTTTTAGGAAATTCTGAGAATCCTATTTTACTTGTGAATGATGGTACTGTGGATGAAGCAGCACTCAGTCCTGATGGCACAAACCCAACAAGTCCAAATGAGATAGTCACTGGTACTATTTATGGTACTGCAAATGATGGTTTTTCAGATCTTATCATAACTGCAAGTGATGGTACAACTATTACCATTACAGACTTAACAGCTATAAATG
>JALWTK010000143.1 GCA_027082875.1 Sulfurimonas sp.
TTTTTGGAGCTATAAAGATATGTAACTGCCAAGTACCGCTCATTGCCATATTGAGAGTTCCCTCGTAAACACCATTGCCTAAACTTTTAGTAGTTGTTTTTGACTCCATTGCAGGCATACCAGGCATCGCAGGCATAAAAGCTTTGAGTGAAACTACAGAATCTTTGATGGCTTTACCATCTTTTTTGATACTGAAAGTAAAAGTATTTGATCCTGCTGTTACAGGTTTATTTGCTGTAATATGTACCTTTGTTGTACGATATTTTGCATCTTTAGTAAATGCAGCAGCTTGAAGTAGTGAAGCACCTAAAAGTAGTGCTAGTAAGATTTTAGATAAAGTTTTCATTGTGAACTCCTGTTTTTGTTTTGTTAAGAGAAGTATAACGGAATTATGTGGTAGGTTTGTGAGAGAAAAATATTTTTTTAAAATTTAGCAAAAAGAAGTGTAGTTAAGGGAGAGTATTTTCTTTCACACTCTTAAAAGAGGTGAAAGAGCTGAACTATTAGAGTGCTAAATCTAAAGCAAGCATAACATTGTGTTGATCTGTATCTTTATCGAGTAGATACATATATCCACATCTAAACTGGACATTTTCTCTATAAAAATATCTTGCACCAATTAAAGTTGCATCATCAGAAGAGTTAGTTGCCTCACCATTATCTGCTATTTTATAGCCTGCTGAAAGCATGAGAACTCTTGGTATTACAGCTACTTCACTTGAAAGTGTTGCTGAATTTTTATCATTAACTGTTACTGCATAGAGTGAATTCTGATCATGTTTTGCATTTGCATAGTCAGCAAAAACACTAAGAGGAACACTTCCTACAAGACCACGTGCTTGAAATTTTAAAGCATAAGAATTAGTATTTTGTTTAATAAGAAGTGCTGGATTTGCTGGATCTTGTATTTGTGAAGTTCCCCACCACATCTCTGCACCAAAGTCTAAATCCCAGCTTCCAACTTGAGGGGTAAGCGCTACACTCGCAAAGTTTGCAGGTTTCACTTGTTTTACACTTCCATTTGTTGGTACCCATGCGGAGTAAGCTGCATTCCATAAATCATTATATATATAGAGTGAAACTCCTTCTGCTGGTACTTCTCCATTTTGTACATACTCTTGAGATGCAAACATATCTCCAAGAGAGGTAACAACACTTCCTGCATTAAGGAAATTTGTAATAGAAGAGGGACCATCGCCATCTGTTAAATAGGGTACAACACCAATAGTATAGTCTGAAATATTATAGATAAAAGGTAAACGCATATTTGCAAGTCCAAAGGTACTCTCTTCTGCATCATAACCCATTTCCGTAAAAGTACCTACTCCGTCTGCTATACGTCCACCAATAAATACAGAAGCTTCACTAGGAATATTCAGTACTGCTGCAGATGAGTTTGATTTTGCAATACCAAAATTTGCCATCAACGACATATTTAGAGTGTCCGTTAAAGACATGAACTTATCTTTTTCGCTATCTCCAATAGTTGTCTGTGTTCCTACCATCGTATAACCACTTGCTTTAAACGAACGCCCAAAACGATTAAGTGCGGGATACCCACTCTGCGAATGGCAGGCACTACAAGATACACCCATTTGTCTTGCAAATGCCGGTAATGCTATAGCATTACTGACAAAAACTGATATACTCAAAAAACCCATTATGATAAAATTTTTCATTTTATCTCCTTTTTTTTGTGATAGAAAAATGATACAACTATAGTGTGTTGGGTTTGTGGTGACTTTATCACAAAGGAAACTGAAGATATTATTTTGTAATAAATTGACTAAGTCGTTTTTCTAAATCATCTGCTGATCTTGAAAGCTGTGTAGTCTTTTGGGCTGCATCATCAATTTCATGAAGGTTGTTGTTTGAAAGTGTGGCTACTGTATGGACTTCATCTATGATATCTATAGTGTCCTTTTCAAGTAGGTCTATATTACTTACAGTTTGATCTAGGGTGCTTTGCATTTGTGCTATTTCACCATTCATACTTTCAATCTTCTCACCCATCGAGAGTGTCTCTTTTGAGATCGTATGCATAAGACCTAGGTTGTCACTCATCTGTTGGCTCACATCTGTGACATTTTGTACTATGCCATTTATACTTATATGTATATCTTGTAGACTTTTTTGTGTACGTTCTGCAAGTTTTCTCACTTCATCCGCAACCACAGCAAAACCACGACCGTGCTCGCCTGCACGAGCAGCTTCTATGGCAGCATTTAAAGCGAGTAGATTTGTCTGGTCTGCTATGTCCGAGATGATATTGAGGATGTCTTTTACCTGTTCTGTATCTTTTGAAAGAATCTGAAGTTTTTCAGAAAATACCTCTTGAACTTCAAGGTTATCATTGTTGAGTGTGATTACCTCTGTACTACTACTGCTTACCATATTTAAAGCATCTGAAAGACTTTTTATGAAAACAAGATTATTTTGAGAACTCTCTAAAGTATTTTGCAAGATACTATTCATAGCATCACTTTTCTCTTTTGAAGCATCAAGAAGGTTCTTTTCTTGTTGGCTATTCCCTTGAATAGTACGATTGGATTGGTTAAGCTCCTGTGTTAGGTCAGCAGTTTCTCTTGCTGAACTTTTTGCATGATCGATTGCATAAGATATATCGTTAAAGAAGTGTGTAATTTCAAGAGTAACTTGTCCTATCTCATCTCGAGAATGAATCTCTATAGATTTATCAAGATTTTTTTTATCATTTATAAAGAGTGCTATTATGGCATTTATTGGATTTACTACATTTTTTATAAGCATCAAAATTGTTCTAATAGAGATCAAAAAGGCGATGATACCCATCACGATATTTGAAGTGATAATGCTTGAAGTCTCTATGTTAGCATTAAGTAGAGAGATGTTAAGGAGAGAGAAAAATAAAATAAGCCCAGCCACAAGACTTATAAGCCCAATACTGAGTTTTCCAAAAAGTCCCATACTATTGTACTTCTGTGTAAGGGGAATAGGAGTACCCCACTCCTCTAAAATATGTAAAAAGCGAAGAGAAAGAGGAACAGCAAGATAAAACCCAAGAGTAAGACTAAATAGTACAGCAAAAGTAATGACACTTAAAGTACCAAAATCTTGGGGAATAAGTACAGTAAGAGAGCCAAAAATAGGATAAGCAATAGCACCAAAGAACATAAGAGTTGGGAGAGTAGAGATACTCTTATCTGCTGCATCTTGGTTGGACTCTGTGGGTGCATCTATAAATGTTGCTATGTTCTTAATGTGCTTATTGAGTAAAAGATAAAGTGCTGAAGTTACGATGACAATATAGCCTATCATATATGGAGAGAATGCTACTGTGATAAGCTGATCGAGTGTAAGTACATGAGCAAAGTAAAGTACAATCATCCATGTAAAAGGTGGTGTAAAAAAAGCGATAAAAAATTGGATTCGAAGTTGTACGGCACTATGCATAGTTGTATCCTCTATTATAATTTCTAATATTTTATCGGAACTTTGTGGTGAGTTTGTGAGAGAAAATATTTTGTATTTGTGAAATACTTACCACTTGAAACCGGTGTCA